>JBBTLH010000027.1:0-16396 GCA_038068755.1 Candidatus Omnitrophota bacterium | reverse complement strand
TATCCAATGTTTCCGAATAACCTAACTTAATAATCAAAACTTTTGCCATATCTCACCTCTTAAGCGAAATTCTTCCTAACTTAAAGCGCCCAAAAGCATCGACAGCCTCCTCATTTATCACAGACACCATCTTACATGTACGCAGGCCGATGATGCCGCCTCTTAACTGATATGTACCCGCAGGCACAGTACTTTTAAGAAGGACAAAAACATGTTCAGCAGCTATTTTGTCCTGCGGCCATTCTGCAGGAGGATAAACCCTGTATCCTATGACATGTATCTGCTCCAACAACACTTCTCCAGCATCATTCAATAATACCACAAAAAAAGCAGGCTCTTCTTTTAAAACACCGAGCCTGCGCCAGAAAGTCGTCAGATGCAAAATGCGGCTCTCTCCAAGCTGCTCCTCTTGCATATTATACCCCAAGAACTCTATCTGGTTATCAATATTAACCCGAATAGGAATATCGATTTTTTGTTGCGAAAATGTCTCATGCAGCAAATACCCACCAGGCCTGTTTTTTTCAAACAGGACTATGTCCCCGGCTCCGGCTGCTACCTTCCAAGGTCCGCTTTCCAAAAAAGAACGGATGTTAGCCGATGCTCCATGAGGGAAGAATGAATTAAGCGTCAGTGTGTCATTAAAATCTATCAGTGCATATTTTAAGCCTTCGGGCGCAACATAGCGTTCCCTTGTATACATCCTGTAACCGGTTGCAATCAGATGCAGTGAAGAAAGGTCGCGACGGTTAGCCAACCAAGGTAAAAATTTAAACGTCGCAAGCGTAGCAGATTTCTTTGGGATAAGACGAACAAGCTCCTTTCGAACCTCAGCCTCCTCATCAATAGCGTAAGCCTTAAAGTATGCCCCAAGATGAAACTGCGGTGCCTTAAAATAGAACCCGGAGACTACGCTTGCCGCCAGCATAAAAATCAGCAAAACCCCCCGCTTTTTAAAAATAGTCTCATCTTCGAAAAATCTATTTAAGCCAAAAACAGCACCCGAGAAAATAAAAGGAATCAAAAGCGCAGTATACTGATAATAGATCTTGGAATGCGTAAAAGCAGAGGATAATAGATTTTGCATAAAAATAGGCGCGGTCATCAATAAAGAGAGAGGGCCGAAAAACGACAAGAATCCGACAGGAGCGAAAAGCTGAAAGATATAAAGAATCTTATCCGGCATTAAAGCGTACCTAGCCACAGCCACGGGATGAAAAATAATAGTGCGGGCCATTTCCACAATGCTATTCCCAAGATGTTTATAATATACGCTGAAAATAAACCCCTCCTGATAAAGTCCTGCATCTTTGGCAAAATATGGAATGACTATCTTAATGGCCACAAAAAACCAAGTCATTCCCAAAGCAACAGGCGTCAAGACCCAACAAACAGGCCTGCGGCGTATCAACGCGTAAAGGCCGAACATAAAAACTACGAAACTCGCATTCTCCTTGCATAAAAGAGAAAGTACTAAAAATGCCAGAAATGGACGAAAACGATCTTTCTCAAAAAAATACAAAGCAAAAAAAAGAAAAAATATCTCATAGATCTCAAAATGAGTCTCAAAAAGATTAATAAACCCTACACAAGGATATAAAAGATACACGAGTGAGACAACAAGGGATGCCGTCTTGGGGAGCTTAGTTTTTGCAAAAAGATAAAGCGGATACGCTGCTAAGCCTAAAAAAGCTGCCTGCAAGAACAAAAGCGTCAAGGGGTGCTGAAAAATAAAATAAAAAGGCAGGATCAAAAGGATTATCAGATACAGATGCGCGCCGAAAATATTCTGTTCCAAGAACGGATAATAAAGGAACCTGCCGTGCACGCTATTCCAAAGAACAGTAAGATCACTTGCAAAATCCCAGTCGTAATAACCGAATGAATAGAACTTCATCGCCGATAATGTACCAAAAATCATACAATAGGCTGCAATAAAGACCCAAATCAACCTATCACCTAATCTTTCACACCATTTCTCCGGCAACTCGAAAAATATCATCAGAATAGAGCCCTAAACAGAGACCTCATCAAACTGAAACCCAGTTTAAACAAAGAAAGCCACTCTCTTGGATCCAAATACCAGCGCTGAGGCAAATAAAACCATCCTGCAGGCCCTACCCTCTTGACCAATAACCGCATCACCCTATTAGGCCTAAGAGAAAAATATAGATTTGCCTTGATTATGTCCTTCTTTAAAGTCTTCTCATCGATTCCTTGCGGTACATAAGGCAGGTGCGCTTCAGTCTGCCTATCTGCCACAAGCGTTGCGCAGGCGTTGAGATTCTGCCAATCTTTCTCGACATAAAGGCTATTTTCCGCAACAGCGATCTCATACAATCGCGTGCCGGGATAAGGAGTAGCATTGTTAAAACGCACATAATCCAGGTCAAGTTCTTTAGCCAAATGATAAGCCCGCCAACGGTCTTCTCTCGTCTCCGTAGGTAAGCCGAATATAAACGTTGCAGAGACTCCGAAACCGAATTTTTTTGCAAGCCGTACCGCATCTATATTCTGCTGCACAGTCTCCTTTTTATTCAAAAGGACCATCAGACGCTCAGAAGACGTCTCTAAACCAAAATTGATAAGCCTGAAACCCGCTTCTTTTAAAAGTTTTAAGATGTCCTCATCTATCGCATCTGCACGAGTCTGGCAATCGAACGTCGCCTTTTTATTGAAGCTCCTTTTTATCATCTCCTCGCACAGCTGGCGGACACGCGGACGGTTGGCCGTAAAATTATCATCAACAAAATTGATATGGGTCTGGCCGAATCTACCTAAAAGTTCATCCAGCTCATTAATAACGACATCTGTCGGCACATAGCGAAACTGATGGCCCGAGATTATGCGCTGACTGCAAAAAATACAATCATAAGGGCACCCGCGTGAACTGGCAATAAAACCAAAATTATACCTATCTGTATGAGCTTCAAAAAGTCCATATGGGAATGGCGGTAATTTTGTAAGATCCGGCAAGCCAGCCGCAGGATTATGAAAAATACGTCCATTACTTTTATATGAAATACCGCGCAATGACGAGACATCACCATTATTCTTGATCAGATCGTAAAGTTTGTCCAATATCTCCTCGCCTTCACCGCGCACAGCATAGTCTATTTCAGCGTGTGCCAATACCTCGTTAGCCAAGACCGTAGGATGGATACCGCCGACAATTATCCTGGAGTCCGGATACAACTCCTTTATCATCTTTGCGATCTCATAAGTCCTGTGGATGCAGGCTGTCAAAGATGAGATCCCAAAAATCTTAGGGTTATCAATGGTATCCGCGGCTTTAATAAGCAAATCTCTGGTAACACAAGCAACGTGTTCGTCAAAAATGACGACCCTCTTCTTGCGGCTCTCAAGATACGCAGCAAGACACCCTATGCCTATAGGGACGCTTAATGGAACGTACTTATCAAATATGCCGAATTTCGTTGAACGTGGGTTGATCAGGATCATACTTGAAGGATCCCCGCCGTCCGCCATTAATTAGTGTCGGGCGGCGGGGGTCATTTGTAAGGACTATCTCTTTTTACCTTTTTTCTTCTTTCCGCCTCTGACCAGCTTCGCGCAGGAAATATCACCCTGCTTATCAAGAAAATAGAGGTAACCAACTTTCTTGCTTATGCCGACCTTGGCGACCTTCTTAGGCTTGCCGCCCTTCTTCTTGCCTCTCGCCATGACCGCGCAAGAGACATCGCCGTGCTTATCAATGAAGTAAAGAAACCCTTTCTCCCTCTTCACTCCTACTTTAGCAACTTTCTGAGCCATCTAAAATCACCCCCCTTCATTTTTTGCTTTGCAAAAAATAGAGCAATAGAAAATCGAGAATCGAGAAATTTTTTCTATTGCGGTCTATTTTCCATTTTCTGATACTCATAGTCAAGTTCCTATCCGTACTCTGTCATTAATGCCTACGATTGTCGCCAAAGCCGATAAGACAGCCAGATAACTTGTCTTCGGGTTATCCGGGCTGGGCACATTTTCGCACCTGATCAAAAGACGCGCTGCCTTTGATCTTATCTCAATAATATGGATATTCCTTTTTTGTCCGGGTGATGCAATAATCTCCACCCTGGGAACAACCAGGCCGCAAGCAGCGATACTTAAAAGAGCCACGACATTGATATTCTGAGGGAATGCCTTGACAGCCTCATAAGCTGCGCCTCTGAAGATCACCTTATCAGTTTTAATCCGGCTCAGATCTATCTTATTTTTAACAATATAATCCGCACCCTCCAAAGCCCGGGGAGGTTTCATGGTCCTTAAAGTAATCCTCTCTATGCCGGCAGGGATAAGCGCTTTTAACCCGTCCAAACCGCATATAGCGCCGCTCGGAAAATATATCCTGATCTTATTTTTTCTCGCGATTTCAAAAAGCTTTTTTTCGCGGCCTAAGATGCCTCCTATGCTCATTATCAATACATCCTTGCGGCAAAGAAGCGCCTGTTTTGCTATTTCAAAAGAGCATTTTGCCGAAGCAGCCTCTACCACCAAATCGCATGCCTTAACCACTTGTTTCAGGGAACCCACCAATCCGTAACCAAGTTTCTTTTTTAATGCCTGGGCATTAGCCTCATCAACGTCGCACAAAGAAACGACTTTTGAGTTGCTTAGTCTTTTATCAATTAATACAGCAAGGCTCGTCCCTATCGCTCCGCAACCGACAATCCCTATCTTTAGCTTTATTGTAGACATATTCTTTTCGAACTATATCTACAGACTTACGCCTGTAGTATTCCCCACACGTCAGTGTGGGGTTCAAACGTTTAGCATTATATTATCGATCAGCCGTGTTTTGCCGATATAGACCGCCATAAGCAGCAGCGCTTCTTTCTCAATGACTTTAAGCGATTCAAGAGTGTTTGAGTCAACTATTTCAATATAATCAATACGAGCTGATGGCGTACGGCCTATAAAATCTGCCAAAATACCCTTTATCTTGACAGTGTCTTTGGTCCCCTGCTTAGCCAGGCGTTCAGCTGATTTTAAAGCCTGGAACAAGACAACAGCATCGCTGCGCTCGTTGTCCGAAAGATAGACGTTGCGCGAGCTCATAGCAAGCCCGTCTTTCTGACGGACAACAGGCAGGACAGATACCTTGACAGGGAAATTCAGGTCCTTTACCATCTTTTTTATTATCACGGCCTGCTGCGCATCCTTCTGGCCGAAATAGGCGTTATCCGGTAAGACGATATTGAACAATTTTGCGACGACTGTCGCAACACCGACAAAATGCCCTTTTCTTGTACTTCCGCACAGGATATCGCTTGTCCCACTGACTTCAACAAAAGTACAGGAACTTCCCGGATACATCTCCTTAGGATGAGGGGTAAAGACAATGTCGCAAAGACCTTTTAAAAGCCGCAAATCTTTTTTTAAGTCTCTGGGGTACTTTTGGATATCCTCATGAGGGCCAAACTGGGTGGGATTGACAAAAATACTCACGACTACAATGTCATTTTCTTTGACTGCGCGGCGCGCAAGAGAAAGATGCCCCTCGTGCAAATAACCCATCGTAGGCACAAGGCCTATACGCCGGCCATCGCGTTTTAAGCGACTGGCTTCTTTCTGAAGGATGCTTATTTTTTTTACTATCTTCACGCCGGAAAAATCCTACTCTTTTATTTCATCACGGTATAATCTCTTCATGGCATTTCCTCCAACGGCCGCGCTCTCTTAAAGACAGAAGCATCTCAAGCACGTTCCGGCCGCTTAACGGATGTTTTAAGCGGGGCGTCAGATCACTCAAAGGCTTTAATACAAAAAACCTGTCCTGCATCAACGGATGAGGCACTTTTAGATCTTTTTCTTCTATCCTTTCGCCGCCGTAGAGAAGGATATCAAGGTCTATTTCTCTTGCTGCACAGCGCCTTTTGCGCGGCTTTCTTCCAACCTTCTTTTCTATTCGTTGTAAAACTTTAAGCAGCCTGCCAGGCTCAAGGCTACAATCTGCCTTTAAAACCAGGTTTAAATAATCACCCTGTCCTCTTGGGCCGCCCTGCGGCTTTGTCTCATAAACCGACGATACCTTTTTTAGGCGGATGCCAGGAGTTTTTTTAAAAAGAACAACGGCCTTGTTGATATATGCCCATCTATCGCCAATGTTTGAGCCAACGCCGATATAACAAACCATGATCAAAATTGGTCAACGAGATAAACTTTCATACGCCCAACAGCTTCTTTTAGCTTTTCTTTATCAACGGTCATCGCGAAACGCACATACCCTTCGCCGTATTTACCGAACCCGACACCGGGCGTAGCGACGATATTAGCCCTGTCTAAGAGTATCTGACAGAATTCAATGGATGATTTAGCTTTACGCTGCAGCTTGGCCCAGACGTAAAAAGAGGCCTTTGGTTTATCAACCTTCCAGCCTAAGGACCTAAGGCCATCAACGAATACCTGGAGGCGTTCTGCGTAAATTTTATTGTTCTGCTCAACTACGGATGCACCCTCTTTTAACGCAGTTATGCCTGCTATCTGGATGGCCTGGAAAATACCGGAATCAATGTTTGATTTGACTTTTGCCAAAGCTGATATGACTGCGCTATTTCCGCAGGCCCAGCCTATCCTCCAGCCTGTCATATTGAAAGTCTTTGATAAAGAATGGAATTCAACTCCGACGTCTTTTGAGCCGGGAAGTTCCAGGAAACTCGGCGGTTTATAACCGTCAAAGGCGATCTCCGAATATGCGGCATCATGGGCTACGACAATATTAAATTTAGACGCGAAAGCAACGACTTTTTCAAAAAACCCTTTATCAGCGGTCGCGGCCGTAGGATTATTTGGAAAATTAAGGAACATAAGCCTTGCTTTTTCGGCAACCTTGGGAGAGATCCCGTCTAAGTCAGGCAAGAAACAATTGCTCTGCCGAAGCGCCATACTCTGAGGTTTTCCATCTGCCAGGATAGTTGCATTCCTGTAGGGCGGATAACCCGGGTCAGGCACAAGTACCACATCTCCTTTATCAAGGAGCGCAACAGGCAAGTGCGCAATGCCTTCTTTTGAACCTATCAACGGAAGAACCTCTTTTTCCGGATCCAGGTCAACGTTAAACCTTTGTTTATACCATTCCGCGATAGCCTGCCTTAACTCGAGGCTCCCCTGGTCAAGCGCGTAGCGGTGATTTTTAGGGTCTTTAGCTGCCTCATATAGTTTTTCAACAATAAAAAACGGGGTCGGTATATCCGGATCGCCGACACCTATATCTATAATATTCCTGCCTTCCTGCTTTGCCTTTCTCTTAGCCGCGTCTATTTGAGCGAATAGATAAGGCGGCAAACTCTCCAATTTCTTGGATATTGCAATGTTCATAATTTTTTCCTATATTTCTTGATGTGGCATGATTTATCAAAATTTAAGATTCGGGCAATCCTCAGACAGCCCGCGATATCCTCCAGGGGATTCTTATGAGGTAAAACCTTTAAATGAGATGCCTCTTGCCATAAAGATTCAAAAATTTTAGAGCGCTGGAAAAAGGTGTCTTTTTTCCCAATATTATAATCTCTTTCAAATTTATCTAATATTGATTTATTTTTTATCATTTGAGATTTCTTTTATCACATCGGCCATACTATAAAGGCCGTTTCTTTTCGTGACAACAAATTTAACCGCCGCCAGCGCCCCAAGCGCAAAAATATCGCGCGTCTTAGCAGAATGCGACAATTTGATGGTATCCTGCGGACTTTCAAATACGACTTCGTGGTCGCCTACGATCTCGCCCTCGCGTATGGATTTGATATCTACATCAACCTCACCGCGCTCTTCCCTGATTATCTGGGCTAAAAATTTAGCAGTGCCTGAAGGCGCGTCTTTCTTATGAATATGATGCGCCTCCTTCATGCTTATCTTATACTCGGACGTAAGCTGAGCTGCGGCCTGGCGCACAAACGCAAAAAGAAGATTGACGCCTATGGACATGTTGGGCGAAAAAACAACCGGTATTTTTTTTGAGGCCTGCGCTATCTGGTCTTTTTGCTCTTGAGTAAAACCAGTCGTGCCTATTACAATGGCTTTTTTAAACTTCACGCAATGATCAAGATGTTCAAAAATCGCCTCAGGCGCGGTAAAATCAACGAGCACATCAATATCTTTTATCATCTCCCAATGAGAGACAACTTCCATGCCGGCCGCCCTATCTCCTAATAAAGGATGGCCCAATCTCTCAATCGCCAGCGTGATCTTAAAATCGCTATCTTGAGAGGCAAGGACGAGTATACGATTGCCCATCTTCCCTAATGCGCCGCTGACTCCTAATTTAATTGGTTTTTTGAGCATTTTTATGCGCTATTTTATAAGCCCATAATCTTTCATGGCAGTTTTTAGTTTTGCCAAGTTTTCTGGCATCATCTCGCACATCGGAAGCCTCAATGAAGGTTCACAAAGACCCATCAACCCCATCGCCGTCTTGACGGGTATGGGATTTGTTTCAATGAAGACCGCTTTAATGAGAGGCAGCATCTTATAATGCAGCCGGCGCGCTGAACGGATATCTCCCTCGTTAAACGCCACTACCATTGCCTTAACGTCTTTTGGTATGATATTAGCCACAACTGAAATGATGCCTTCTCCGCCGATAGCCATAAGCGGAAGCGTCAAGGAATCGTCCCCGGAGAGCATGGTTATTTTTTTCCCGCAGAGAGCGATTATGCGCGACATCTGATCCAGAGAGCCGCTCGCTTCTTTCACTGCCACTATATTTTTACAATCAGCGGCTAATCTCGAGATCGTCTCAGGCTCAATATTAACGCCTGTGCGTGAAGCGATATTATAAAGAATGACAGGCAGGTCCACTTTATCGGCTATAGCCTTAAAATGAAGATACAAACCTTTTTGCGTCGGCCTGTTGTAATACGGCGATACTAAAAGGAGGCCGTCAGCTCCGGCCTTTTTTGCATACAGGCTCATCTCAATCGCTTCCTGGGTAGAATTAGAACCTGTGCCGGCAATGATAGGCACCCGATTGCCCGAGGCCTTGATGCAGATCTCAATGACGCGCTCATGCTCTTCGTAATTTAGCGTCGCCGATTCACCTGTCGTGCCGCACGGCACGATACCATCGGTGCCGTTTTTTATATAGAACTCTATTAATTTTATTAATGTGCTCTCATCAACGTCGCCTTTTTTAGTAAACGGCGTCACTATCGCTACGATGCACCCTTTAAACATGATCTGCCCCCTGAATAGGATAACTCCCCGTAAATACGATTTGCGCTTTACCTTCAAGCCAAACATCCGTTATCTTCTTTTTGGATACCTTAAAATAAACATTGAGCGACTCTGAGCTCTTCGTCTTGACAGAAACTTTATGCGACTCGCCTGCGCGATCCATTGATTCACCGCCGCTCCCTAATACCGCTACGATCGCAGAAGCCACTGAACCTGTGCCGCAGGCCAATGTTTCATCTTCAACCCCGCGCTCATAAGTTCTCACCAGGATATGCCCTTTGTCCATGACTTTTATAAAATCAACATTCGTTCCCGCCGGCCCAAAGATCTCGTTGCGCCGGATAGCCCGGCCAATATCCCTCACATTGATCCGCGCCAGGTCCACTACCTTGACAACCGCGTGAGGCACGCCGGTATTTATAAAATCAACCTCATAATCCTTCCCAAGCACAACAACATGAAGGTCAAGTTTTAGGTCTTGCGGGTCGGTCAGCTTTATTTTAATGTTACCTCTGGCAACCTCCGCCTTTATGATCCCTGCTTTTGTTTCTATTTTTAACTTTGCGCTTTGCGCTTTATGTTTTGCGCTCACCCAAAGGGCCGCGCACCTTACGCCATTGCCGCACATTTCTGCCTCTGAGCCGTCCGCGTTAAAGACCCTCATACGAATATCAGCCTTATTGGTTTTTTCCAACAACAACACACCGTCTGCGCCTATACCGTATTTACGATCGCACATCTTCATAATTAACTGGCTACTGACGACTAATGACTGACGGCTCTCAATCACGACAAAATCGTTCCCCGAACCCTGCATTTTTGTGATCTTTAAGTGCTTCATAGTCTTACGATTCTTTCCGACTTTATAAGGTCACTCAATTTTTCACGTTCACGGATCAAATAAAATTTTTTGCCCTTGACCAAAACTTCAGCAGCCCTGCGCCTTGAATTATAATTAGACGCCATGGAAAAACCGTATGCCCCTGCTCCCATACAAGCTAAAAATGTGCCGGGTTCTAAAATAGGCAGATCCCTGTCCTTAGCCAAAAAATCACCGCTTTCGCAAATAGGGCCAACGACATCAGTTCTTTTGAAATTTTCGGTTTTCAGTTTTCGCCTGCCTGCCGGACAGGCAGGGTTTTCGGTTTTCGTCAAAGGTAGAATTTCATGATAAGCTCCATAAAGCGCCGGCCGGATAAGATCATTCATGCCGGCGTCCACCACGACAAACCTTTTTTGAGGCGTGTCTTTATTGTAAAGCACCTTTGTCACAAGTATGCCCGCATTTCCGACGACAAAACGGCCGGGCTCTAAAATGATCTTTAATCCGGTCTTCCTCAATAAAGGCAGGACACGCGAAGCAAATTCCTCGGCAGTCTGAGGCTTTTCTTTTTTATAAATAATACCAAGCCCGCCTCCGATGTTCAGCCACTTCAAACTAATGCCCATCTTTTTTAAAACATCAATAAAATCAATCACCCTGCGCAACGCTGCCAAAAAAGGAGCAACCTGGGTTATTTGCGAACCGATGTGAATATGCAAACCTAAAATATTGACCCTTTTAAAATTTTCTTTATTTAAAAAGATTATGCGCGCCGTATCAAAATCAACCCCGAACTTGCTCTCCAAAGTGCCTGTCGTGATATAACGGTGAGTGTGCGGGTCTACATTAGGATTAATACGCACGCAGACGTTAACTTCCTTTTTCAAACCGCACGCCACTTCGCTTATCAGGCCAAGCTCTTGAAGCGATTCAACATTGAAAAAAAGTATGCCGTATCCAATGGCTGCCTCTATCTCTTCTCTTGTCTTGCCTACGCTTGCATACACTATTCTTTTCGGGTCTGCTTTTAACTGTTGAGCGCGATACAGTTCACCTTCGGATACGATATCTAGCCCTGAGCCTTTGTCCGTCAGCGCTTTTAATAACGAAAGATTTGAGTTTGATTTGACGGAAAAACATATCAAAGGGTTAATTGCGGCGAAAGCCCTCTTTAATTTAAGATAGTGTCCTATGAGAGTTTTATAGCTGTAGACATAGAGAGGCGTTGAGAACTTTAAAGCTACATCCTCAATACGCACATCTTCGCAATAAAGCTCGTTATTTTTATATTTGAAGTCGTGCATACATTCCTTCTAACCCCTAAACGAAAACGGGACATTCACAAAAAGCCTCTTTTTCCATTTTCGATTAGCCTTCCTGTCAATGGTATATTCCAGATTAAAATTGACGAATTCCAGATATTCATCCATCAACAACGGCCTTGGCTCAAAGATGGGATTTTTAATTATCGGGAAATTAAGTTTATCCATATAGCTATATGCTCTCTAAAATTTTATTATAAATATCTTCCGTGCCGTATTTTAAACATAACTCCTTGAATTTTTTCGTCTTTACGTCTATCTTATTGACTCTTATCAAATTAATAATGTCGGGGATATCTTTAGAAAGGCGAAGTTTTGGATTATGCCTGGCGGCGTGAAGTTTAAGGGCAATCAAATGCTCCAAAGACGGAACCCTCAGTTCACAACCGGCGATACGTGTCTTAGAAGCATCTTGACCGATCCTGGCAAGCGTCGATTCATCAACAAACATGAAATCTATATCCATCATCAAAAGATCGTCTTTTCTGAAAATAAGCCGCACAAAGACATCCTGCCGATAATCCGTCTTGTAACCCGCTGATTCCAAACAGGGTAGAATTTTTTCAAAATCTTTCTCCGTAATAAGAAAATCCACATCAAGAGTTTGACGAGCACACTTATAATAATTGACGGCGAAACCGCCGATTAGAACAAAAGAAATACCTGTCTTATTAGAAATATCCGAAAGCAAATCGAATATGCTTTGATAACTCATGATATTTAAACACCTACATACGATGTTTCAAATAGTTATTTGGACACGGTCTTGTTTGTTTTGTTAAAATAACGAAATGTACGTCAATAATTATTTGCATCTTATAAATTCAACATTCAAGGCCTGACCCATTTTTGCACATTTTTGCATTAATATTTTACCAGTCAAGACAGTAGGCGCCAGTCACCAGACCATTTGATACGTATGAGGCTTCGCCAGAAACTTGTATTGTCCAGGTTGGCGGAGTGGTAGAGCCATTACTAATATAAACGCGATAAGTAAAGGGCTGTTCATATGTTCCGCCTTGGTTATTTTTCACATAGGCTAACCCGCAAAAATCATGCTGACCGATATTATTGCTATTACCGCAAGTGTCACATCCACCAGCTGTTACCTCATGATAAGTTAATGTTGGCCCATCGCTCGCCCATCTTCCCGCGCCGCCGTTTGCCGCCCTCAGGAACACGTCATAGACAGAGAGAAGGCCATGACCTATACCGCTAGGGTGGGCCGGTATCGTATTGGTGCCAATGCCAACCATAGCTTCGTTGCCAACAGCGCCGTCACTGTTAAAATATGCCTGTCTGGCACTGATGACCCCTGTCCCGACATCCAATGCCGATATCGGCGTCACAGTCCCTATGCCAACCCTGCCTTCCACCACCAAATCCGCGTTGGCATCGATGACGTTCGTGCCGCAGCCAACGCCCCAGCAATAGGCATTGGAGTAATAGTTGTCTCCTATAGCCGTGCGCTGAGACCTTATCTCCCTGTAACGGCCGTTAGGCGCTGGGTAATATGTGGTAAGAGTGATCTGTTCCTCGGCAAAACATAAGCCGCCGCCGAGTAACAAGGCCAGCATTAACAAGCGAATCTTAAACATTCCTTTTCCTCCGTCTTATGGATCTTTTTAACGAGACAGAAAAACAGGGGTCAAGCCTTTTTAAGACTTCAGCTCTGCTGAAATGCGCAGAAAACCGCTTCAACTCACCATCGCTCATATCTTTGATCTTTTTATTCATTGATAAAGAGAACCGTATAAGCTTGCCCACGCTTTCATGAGCCACTTTAAACGGCACGCCTTGAGTTACAAGGTAGTACGCAAGATCGGTGGCATAAAGCGATTCGTCCTGAAGCTGTCTGTCTACGCTTGCCTTCTTTATTCTGATGGATTTCAAAAGCTCGCAAAGTATATTGACTTCATATCGGACCATATCAAGCGAAGAAAAAAGCGGCTGCTTATCCCATTGCATATCCCTGTTATACGACAGTGGCAACCCTTTCATCGTAGTCAGGACGGCGACAAGGTTCCCGTATAGGATACCACACGCGCCCCGCATCAACTCAAGAGCATCGGGATTTTTCTTCTGCGGCATGAGCGAGCTGCCCGTGCAAAATTCATCGCCTATCTCTATAAAATCAAACTCCTTTGTTGACCAAATAATAAGGTCTTCCGCAAGGCGGGAAATATGCATGCCCACTATAGCCAAAACCGAAAGAACCTCAAGTACAAAATCGCGATCAGCCACAGTAACGAGGCTGTTCCTGGGAGGTGTTACCTCAAAAACAGCTTGGTCTATCTTTAATTCTTTTAATGCCTTTTTTATTTCTGACTTATAGATAGAGGCCGCTATAGGTGTTCCGGCCAAAGCGCCTGAACCCAACGTTAGCTCCAGCCGGCCCACAAAACACTCAAGCCGGGCCGCGTCTTCAACAAACATGGCCTCATACGCGCCTAAATGATCCTTAAAATAAACAGGCTGCGCGTGCTGCATATGCGTGTAGCCCGGAATGACTAAGGACGAATATCGTTCCATAAGCGTTTTTAGGCTCTTATTAAGCTCAGATAGCGTTCTATGCAGCGCAAGGGCCTCCTGCATACAATAAGCCTTAGCGTCAAAGACGACCTGGTCATTCCTTGAGCGGGCAGTCTGCAGTTTATCAACCACTGAGCCCAACTTTTTTTCAAGCGCATTCTGCAGGCATGTATGGATGTCTTCACTGGACGCGTCATATTTAAATCTCCCCTTTTGCACATCTGAAAGCAAAGACTTGATGCCCGTCTTTAACGCTAAAAAATCAGCCCTTGAAATAAGCTTTGCGCCATACAAGACATAGATGTGCAAAAAAGACCCCACAAGGTCACACTCAGCCAGACGGTGATCACTCGCTACCGACGAACCAAACTTTTCAAGAAGCGGATGCGTCTTTTTAGCGAACCGGCCACCCCAAAGTTTTTTAGCCATTTTTCCCTCGGTTTTAATTCGTCAACTATCTTTGAAACGGTAATCCCCAGAGCCGTATAAAACCTTCGGCGAGCTTCTGGTCAAATTTATCTTTCCCGGTATATGTGGCCAACGACTCCTTATATAAAGACTTCGGAGATTTCCTGCCCACCACGATACAATTACCTTTATAAAGTTTTAGGCGCACAGTCCCTGTCACGTTCTTTTGAGTTTCTTTGATAAAGGCATCCATGGATTTCTTTATCTCGGTGAACCATAAACCATAATAGACGAGCTCCGCGTATTTTTGTTCCAGGGACTGTTTGAAATGCAGTAGCTCTCTATCTAACACTAAGCTCTCCAGATCCCTATGCGCCGTATAAAGGCACGTAGCCGCAGGAAACTCATAGATCTCGCGCGACTTGATGCCTACCAACCTGTTTTCAACCATATCCACTCGGCCTACGCCGTTTTTTCCACCTGCTTCATGCAGTTGCCGGATAAGGGCCTGCAATTCCATCTTTTTTCCGTTGACCGAAACAGGAACACCCTTTTCAAACCCTATCTCAATATAAGCAGGTTTTGAAGGCGCGTCCTCGGGCGCTACTGTCATCTGATAAGCGTCCTTTGGCGGCTCGTGATATGGGTCTTCCAATACGCCGCATTCAATGCTTATGCCCCATAGATTCTTATCTATGCTGTAAACCTTTTTCTTTGTCACATTCAAAGGTATATTATGCCGCTTGGCATAATCTATCTCTTCCTCTCTTGATTTAAACTCCCACTCCCGGACAGGCGCTACTATTTCAAGCTTTGGATCCAGTATATGGGCCGTTACCTCAAATCGCACCTGATCATTGCCTTTGCCTGTACAGCCATGGCCTATCGCGTGAGCCTTTTCCCGATGAGCCACTTCTACTAAATGCCGGGCGATCAGCGGCCGAGTCAATGCCGTAGCCAATAGATACTTACCTTCATAAGCCGCATTAGCCTGCAACGTAGGAAGGATATAGTCACTGATAAACTCCTGTTTCAGATCGCCGACATAAACTCTTTTGGCCCCGGTCTTTAAGGCCCTTTTTTCAACTTGCGCGAAATCTTCGCCCTGGCCTACATCTCCGATATAAGCGATGACTTCATAACCTTTATCTTTAAGCCATTTGATGGCGCAGGAAGTATCTAATCCGCCTGAGTAAGCTAATACGACTTTCTTCACAATAACCTCCTAATCATTATTTTCCAATCAACTTAAGCATGATCGCCTTCTGCACATGCAGCCTGTTCTCTGCCTCATCAAAAACAACTGAGTTAGGGCTGTCCATCACGTCGTCGGAAATCTCCATACCCCTGTGCGCCGGCAGACAATGCATGATCAACACATTCTTTTTAGCTAAAGCTACCAGGCCCGAATTTATCTGGTATTTCTTGAATATCTTGGAGCGTCTGGCTGCTTCCCTCTCCTGGCCCATGCTAGCCCAGGCATCGGTATACAAAACATCGGCATTGCTTGCCGCTTCTTTGGGATCAAGAGTTACTAAAACACGCGCCCCTGTCTTTGCGGCCTGGACCTGTGATAGATGCAGAATATCTCTGTCAGGCGCAAAGCCTTTAGGCGATGCCACTTTCATATTGATACCTAAGATGCTCGTTATCTGCAGCAATGAATTACATACGTTATTGCCGTCTCCGATATAACTCAACGTAAGGCCTTTTAGTTCACCGCGTTTTTCTTTCAGCGTAAAGATATCAGCTAACGCCTGGCACGGATGAAAAAGATCGCTTAATCCGTTGATGACAGGCACTAGCGAATACTGTGCCAGTTCTTCTACTTCCCTGTGTTTAAAAACGCGGGCCACGATAAGATCAAGGTAGCGCGATAACGTCAAAGCCGCGTCTTTAATGGTCTCACGGACACCTATATTTACTTCCGCAGGAGACAAAGACATACACTGGCCGCCCAACTGCCATACGCCAACCTGAAAAGAAACGCGTGTCCTCAAAGACGGCTTCTGAAAAATAAGGCCTACAGCCTTATTTTTAAAACTATCCTGAAACTTGTTCTTTTTGAGTTCATCTGTCTTTTTAAATATCCCATGGATGTCTTCAAAAGAAAGATCCGAGATCGAAAGAAAATCTT
>JBBTLH010000026.1:0-9247 GCA_038068755.1 Candidatus Omnitrophota bacterium | reverse complement strand
TTAAACCAGAAGCCAAAAGGAGCATAGTCTTTGTTTCGCATGCACAAGCCGGTAAAACGTCCTTAGTTGAGTCACTCCTCTTTGCCAGCGGCGCCACAACGCGCAAGGGTACAATAGCCGAAGGCAATACGGTCTGCGACTATAATTCCGATGAAATACTAAGGAAGAATTCTATTAATTCAAGTATTGTCAATCTTAACTGGAAGGGTCATTTTGTCCAGATAGTGGATACTCCGGGTTACGCGGATTTTATCGCTGATATGATCTCAGGCCTTCGCGCCGCGGATAGCGCATTGGTAGTTATTGACGCCTCAAGCGGGATTGAAGTGGGTACGGAGCGCGTTTGGGATATGCTGGAAGAATTGAACCTGCCATGTATCATTTTTATCAACAAAACGGACAAAGAAAATATTAAGCTTGAAAGCGTGATCGCTGAAATACAAGAGCGTTTTTCAAAATCCGCTGCTGTCATCAAGATGCCGTTTTCATCCCAATTGATGGAGACTATCGCCGAAACGGATGACTCACTCCTTGAGAGGTATCTGGAAGGTAAAGATATCAGCCAAGAGGAATTAAAAGCAGCTTTAAAGAAAGCTGTGGTCAAAGGTAAGATCTACCCTATCTTGTCAGGCTCAGCCTTAAAGGACCAGGGCGTCAAAGAACTTCTTGATTTTATCGTTGATTATATGCCGTCGCCGTTAGAGCGTACACCACTTCAAGCTGTTGACCCCAACTCAAAAGAAAAAAAAGATATCAAGTTCAGCGAGGATGCCCCATTCTCCGCGCTTGTCTTTAAGTCCGTGTCTGATCCTTTTGTGGGCCAGTTGACCGTGCTGCGTATTTTTTCAGGAAAACTCGCGCCCAACGCCGGTTTTTATAACGTCACGAGGGGTGCAAAAGAGAGGATAGGTTCTCTTATGCTTCTGCGGGGTAAAGAACAGAGGCCTATTCAGTCAGGTTCTTGCGGCGATATCGTGGCCGTTGCCAAACTTAAAGAGACGCATTTAGGAGACACTCTTGCCGACGAGAAACTGCCGGTGCTTTTTGACCCTATCGTGTTTCCCGAGCCGGTCTATTCGTCGTCAGTTAAGCCTAAGACGAGGGCCGATGAAGAGAAGATATCCGAGGCCCTGGCTAAACTATGCGCCAGCGACCCCACTTTTATGACCTCGCGAGACGCTCAAACAAAAGAACTGGTGATCTCCGGGATGGGTGATCAGCATGTTGATGTCATGGTCAAGCGCCTTAAAGAGCGTTTTAACGTTGAAGTAGAAATAGGCACACCCAAGATACCTTATAAAGAAACGATCAAGAGATCTGCCAAGGCCCAGGGAAAACATAAGAAGCAGTCAGGCGGCCGTGGCCAGTACGGCGATGTCTGGCTTGAGTTGCAGCCCATGGAGCGAGGCAAGGGGTTTGAATTTATAGACAAGATCGTGGGGGGCGCTATTCCCAGGAATTTTCTGCCGTCAGTTGAGAAGGGCGTAAGGCAAGCCATGTCCGGAGGCGTTATCACGAGTTTTCCTATGGTTGATTTCAGGGCTATCGCTTATGACGGCTCTTATCACGATGTGGACTCTTCTGATATCGCTTTTCAGATAGCCGGGGCCCTGGCTTTCAGGAAAGCCGTGATGGATGCGGCGCCTGTTTTGATAGAACCCATTATGGACGTAGAGATCACGGTGCCTGAAGATTGCATGGGCGCTATACCCGCTGACCTAAATTCCCGCCGGGGAAGGGTCATGGGTGTAGAAGCGCGTTCCAAAAACCAGATGATAAAAGCCAAAGTACCTTTATCGGAGATGTACCGGTACGCCACGGACCTGCGCTCTATGACCGGAGGCCGCGGCAGTTATGTAATGCGCTTTTCTCATTGTGAGGAAGTGCCGGCCAAAATAGCCCAGACCATTATTGCGCAAAATCCGCGCCACAAGATAGAGGAGGAATAAAACTTTTATGAAAGCTTGCGTATTCGGTATACCTGATTTTTCGTTCGGCAAGAAAGCCCTGCCAGACCCGCGGTTAAAGGTGATTGAGGAGCTGTACCGCTCCCAGAAGGTCACGCAGATACAGGTTGAATTCACGACCGAAAAAGACCTGAAAACCGCTGATGCTATAGTTTGCCTTGATGAAAAAAAACTCGATTTGATTATCCTTGATATGGAGATCGTGGAAGGAAAGTTAGAACGGCAGCCACCAGCTTCAGAGGCCGGTTTATTAAAACGCGCTCAGGAACTTTTAGAAAAAGAGACTCCTTTAAGTCTCGGTAGTTTTACCGAAGATGAAAAGAAGTGGCTTGCCAATAATAATCTAGTCACGATAAAACCGGTTATTTTTATCTCCAGTGCTGCGTTTGACGATCTGCCGCTCCTGGCCAAAAGGGCTTATGATGAAGGTGGCAGGATCTCTTTTCTAACTGGTGGAATAAAGGAGGCGCGCGCATGGGAGATAAGGAAAGGCGCCACAGCGGTTGAAGCGGCGCATGCCATACATTCTGATCTGGCGCGCGGTTTTATTAGAGCCGAGGTAATGGCTTATAACGAACTGGTCAAAGTTGGCAATGTCAACCAGGCGAAATCTCAAGGGTATTTGCGCCAAGAAGGTAAAGATTATATCGTGCAGGACGGAGATGTAATTGAGTTTAAATCAGGCGTTTAAGCGGAGTCCTTATGTTAAAGATCAAACGCGCTTTAATAAGTGTCTCGGATAAAACCGGCATCACGGAATTTGCCAAAATATTGCAGTCTTTAGGCGTTGAGATCATTTCAACAGGTGGCACTGCCAGGGTTTTAAAAGAGGCTGGCCTATCCGTTATAGAGATGTCTGATTACACAGGATATCCTGAGATGTTGGACGGACGCGTGAAGACCCTTCATCCTAAGATACACGGCGGTTTATTGGCCCTTCGCGATAACCCGGACCATATGAAACAAATACAGGAGCACGGCATCGGCCTTATTGACATGGTCGTTGTCAACCTTTATCCTTTTAAGAAAATCGTTGCCCGCGAGGGCGTGCCTTTTTCAGAGGCTATAGAGAATATTGATATCGGCGGGCCTTCTATGCTGCGGAGTGCTGCTAAGAATTATATGTCTGTAGCGGTTGTCTGTGACACAAAATTTTACGCTTCTCTGGCCTCTGAGCTTAAGAAGAATGACGGGTGCCTGTCAGAAGAGACGCTTAAAAACTTGGCGCAGGAAGTCTTTAGGTTGACATCGCGGTATGACGAGGTAATCTCTTCTTTTCTTATTGCAAGATGGAGCCCTAAGGATGAAGGCCAGGCAGGCCTGCCTGATTCTTTGAACCTTAGTTTTAAAAAAGTGGCTTCACTTCGCTATGGTGAGAACCCTCATCAGAAAGCCGCGTTGTATAAAAGCGTTCCCGGCCGTCCTGATTCCATTATTTCCGCAAAACAGCTGCACGGTAAAGAGCTATCTTTTAATAACTACCTTGATCTGAACGCGGCTATGACGATCATCGTGGATTTTAAAGAGCCGGCCGCGTGTATCATTAAACACAATAATCCGACTGGCGTGGCAGAGGCAAAGACTTTAGCCCGGGCCTATAAAGACGCGTGGCAAACGGATCCAATGTCTGCATTCGGCGGTGTTGTGGGATTGAATAGAACAGTGGACGCAAAGACCGCCAAAGCTATTCTCAAGAGCGGTTTCATGGAATGCGTACTTGCGCCTTCCTATGAGGGCGAAGCCCTGGAATTACTCCGGTCTAAAAAGAACCTGCGTTTACTGGAAGTTGTTTTTAATAGCGCGCAAGCTTCAGGCGAATTTGATCTGAAGAAGATAGACGGCGGTATCCTCGTGCAGGAAGCCGATATCAAAGATTTTAAAATGGCTGATTTAAAAGTCGCGACAAAACGCAAACCCGCCAAAAAAGAATTAAATTCGCTTCTATTCGCCTGGAAGGTGGTCAAACACGTCGAATCCAATGCCATTGTTTTGGCGCGCGCAACTTCGACCATCGGCATAGGAATGGGTCAGACGAGCCGCGTGGACTCCGTGTTTATGGCTATAAAGAGGGCAGGCTCGAGAGCTAAAGGTTCAGCGCTTGCCAGCGACGCCTTTTTCCCCAAGGCGGATAATATCGCATTAGCAAAAAAAGCAGGTATAGCCGCGATCATCCAGCCGGGCGGCTCTGTGGCTGATGAGGATGTCATAAGAGCCGCTGATAAAGCCGGCATTGCCATGGTGTTCACGGGCATCCGGCATTTTAAACATTAAATAAAAGTTCGGTTTTCGGTTCTCGGTTTTCGCAAGAACCCAGAATCCAGAACCGAGCACCGGATTTTATTATGACCTACGAAGAAGCCCTCGCCTATTTAGAAACATTTATTGATTACGAGAGGAAAACTGACTACCACTATAAGGCCGCTTTTAAGTTAGAGAGGATGAAGAAGTTCCTTTCAAACCTCGGTGACCCTCATCACGAATTAAAAGCTATCCACGTCGCTGGAACAAAGGGTAAAGGCTCTACAGCCTGCTTCATCGCGCATATCCTGAAAGAAGAGGGTTACCGCGTTGGGCTTTATACGTCCCCCCACTTGAAAGATTTCAGGGAAAGGATACGCATCTTAGACCCGGACAACACAGCCGAAGAACGATCTGCATTCTCCGGCATGATCTTAAAAAATGATTTTGTAAGTTTTCTGGATAGCCTAAGGCCGGGGATAGATTTTTTCAGGTATTCTTTTCAGAATTTCGGGGGGCTTACATTTTTTGAGATCCTGACCGCGATAGCTTTTAAATTCTTTCAAGAGAAAAAAACCGACTTCGTCGTTTTAGAGACCGGGCTCGGAGGCAGGTTTGACGCGACGAACGCCGCTGATTCTTATGTTTCCGTTATTACGCCCATCAGTTATGACCATGAACACATTTTAGGTAACACTTTGGCTGAGATAGCTTTTGAAAAAGCCGGCATCTTAAAGAAGTCAAACAAAAAAACAAAAAATGGCGCCTCTGTTTGCGTGACTGCTCTTCAACCCAAAGAAGTCTTAGAGGTATTAAGGAGGCGCGCGCAAAACGAGGGCTCTGTTTTATTTGAGATGGACAGGGATTTTTATTCAAAAAAGCTCTCAGGAGACCTTTTCTCGCAAAATTTCTTCTATCAGGGATTGAACGATACGTCTCATTTTTTTGCTACCAGGATGCTTGGGGCTCATCAATTGGTGAACGCCTCTTTAGCGTTAGCCGCCTGCGAGGCGCTTTCTCTGTACGGTATCAGGATACGCAGTGACGCTATGGAAAAAGGCATATTGAATGCCTTTTGGCCGGGCCGGCTTGAGATCATACGCACTAAGCCTTTTATAATATTAGACGGCGCTCATAATAAGGATTCAGCCGGCCGTTTGAGCCATTTTTTGGAAAAAGAATTCAAGCGGCTGCGTAAGTGGCTGATCTTCGGAGTTTCTGAAGATAAAGATATCAAGGGCATTGCAGAACAGCTTGAACCTCTTGTAGATAAGGTTATTCTGACACGCGCTGATAATCCGCGCGCCGCAGACCCGCAAAAGGTGCTTAGGCCGTATTTTAAAAACAAGACTCATGCTGTGACACAGACAGTTGAAGAGGCTTTTAATATTTTAAATAAAGAGATCGCCGCTGAAGATGTGGCGGTGATCACGGGATCTTTGTTCGTCGTAGGCCAGGCGCGGGAATTATGGCAAAAATAGCTTACTACCAGGATACTATCGCGGCCATCGCCACGCCGTTTGGCGAGGGCGCGGTGGGCATTGTGCGCTTGAGCGGCCCTGAGGCAGTAGCGATAACCCGGAAAGTTTTTATCGCAAAAAATAAAAAGCCGATCTCATGTATGAGATCATTTTCTTTGCGCTACGGCTGGGTTGTTAACAGAAGACAGAAGACAGAGGACAGAGGACAAGAAATAGAAAACATGCAACAGGAAACAGGGCATATTATTGATGAGGTTATAGTTTCTCTTATGCGCGCTCCGAAAAGCTACACGCGCGAAGACGTGGTTGAGATAAATTCTCACGGCGGGGCGAGGGCTTTGTCGTCTATCCTGGAGCTGGTTTTAGGCAATGGCGCGCGAGTAGCCCAGCCCGGTGAATTCACTAAGAGGGCTTTTTTGAACGGCCGCCTTGACCTGACGCAGGCAGAGGCTGTGCTTGATATCATTCAAGCCAAGTCTGAACTAGCGCTCAAGGTGGGTATGTCTCAATTATCAGGCGAGGTTTCGCGATATATTTCTGAATTGCGCGCAAAGATCCTTGCGATGCTGGCGGATATGGAGGCAGAGATAGATTTCAGCGAGGAAGGCGTCAGCTCAAATAGCGGGCAGGATTTCAGAACGGGCATTTCCGGTGTCGCAAGGGAACTGACAACGCTGCTTGAAAAAAGTTTTCAGGGCAAGGTGATCCGCGAAGGCCTCAAGGTTGTGATCTACGGAAAGCCGAATGTGGGCAAATCTTCTCTCCTCAATGCCATTTTAAAAAAAGAGCGGGCGATCGTCACTCCCATTGCGGGCACGACGCGTGACACAGTGGAAGAGTTCATAAATATCAAAGGGTTGGCGGTGCAGCTTATTGATACCGCGGGCATTCTGGAGCACAGGGATGATATTGAGAAAGAAGCGCTTAACAGGACGCAAAAAGCCCTACAGGCGTCTGATCTGGTGATTTTTGTGCTTGACGGGAGTTCTCCGGTTACAGGGGAAGACAGGATCTTAGCCAACCAGGTCAGGCTTAAAAAAACAGTCGTGGTCATTAACAAGTGCGATCAAGCCCGGCGCATAGATCTGGCCGGCTTAAAGGGGCTCATCCCCGAGACAATTGTTGAAGTTTCTGCTTTAGAGAACCGCAATATAGCGCAGTTGGAAGAGTTGATCTATAGGAGTGTTTTTGACAGCCGTTCTAATTTTGACGAGGGCGTTGTGATATCAAATGCCAGGCATATTGAGGCCTTGAAACGCAGCCGACAGCACTTAGAAACTTCTTTGGATACTTTGGAAAAAGGCTTATCGCTTGAGTTTATATCGCTTGACGTCAAGAAGGCTTTAGACGCTATCGGCGAGTTAACGGGCGAAGTCTTTAACGAGGATATTTTGAACGTCATATTCTCAAAATTCTGCATAGGCAAATAGCCCAATGAGAAAAACTGTCCTGTTTGATTTGTCTCATTGGAAAGGGGAAGGTGTGAGATGGATAAAGAGAAGATAAAAAAGGCGATGACGATGATTTTAGAGGCGGTCGGAGAAGACCCCAAGAGAAAAGACTTGCTTGAGACGCCGCAGCGCGTGGCAGAGATGTATGAGGAGATACTCTCCGGTTTGCGATCAGACCCTGAGAAAGAATTAGAGGTTATTTTAGATCAGAAGCACGAAGAGATAGTGCTTTTAAAGGATATACCGCTTTATTCAATGTGCGTTGGCCGCCGTATGTGCGTCTATACCAAAGAAGGAGTTAAGTTTGCTGAGCGAATAGGAATAGGCGATGAATTGTTGACGTTTGATGAAAAACATAATTTAGTTTATACAAAAGTTCAAGAAGTCTTTCAAAGGAAGGCTGATGAAATTTATCAAATAGAGATCAGCCAGGGCATTAGCGTTAAGGTAACAGGTGAACACCCATTTTATGTTCAAGGCCGGGGTTGGATTAAAGCAAAGGATTTGGAATTAGGTGATCAAGTCATGATCATCAAGAATAGAAGAGGAATTAAAGCCAGGAGAAATTTGCCTATCAATAAAGGTTATGATTTGGGTTATTTTATCGGAACTTTGGCGAGCGACGGGTCAATATGGAGGAATTCCGTCAGATTAGAAGTAAATGATAAAGAATTTGCAGAGAAGTTTGCTTCTTCGGCCTTGTCGTCTTTTGGATTGAAAGCTGCTGTTCAAGAAATTCAGAAACCCAGCGGTTTCCTGAAGAAAATCACCACACAATATCGCGTGAGGATCGTTTGTGGTGAACTCGTCCGTATTCTTTATGAAGTTTTCCGAGGTGAAAAAAAAACTAAAACTTTCCATCTCCCGCAGATTGTATTAGAAAACGAAAATATTTTTAAGGGGTTTTTGCATGGTTATTTGGATGGTGACGGTACGACTTATTATGGGAAAGATGGGAAATTCAAATATGCAAGAATTTTTAGTTCCAATAAGGTTTTTTTGGAAGAATTGGCCCATGTTCTGCATTCAAGAGTGGGAGGAGGACGGCGCAATGAGTATGAGCTGAATGTCCCTGTCCAATGGCTCAGGCCCCTGAAACGCAGGGATTATTATAAACCTTTTGTTCCTTGTGGAGAAAATTTTAAATTTCAAAATTATGAATTAGGAATTGTTAAGAACAAAAAGATAAAAAAATCTAAAAAAAATTACCTCGTTTACAACTTTTCCTGCCAGCCATTTAATACTTTTATTATTAATGGTGTTTTGGTGCATAATTGCGAACACCATCTTCTCCCCTTTATAGGCCGCGCCCACGTAGCCTATATACCAAAAGGCGGCAGGGTGACAGGTTTAAGCAAGATAGCGCGCGTGGTTGAGATCTTATCCAAAAGGCTCCAGGTCCAGGAACGTCTGACGACCCAGATAGCCGATATCCTTATGAATAAACTCAAGCCTTTGGGTGTCATGGTCGTCATTGAGGCTGAGCATCTTTGCATATCCATGCGCGGCGTCAAGAAGCCCGGCATTACGACCGTGACCAGCGCCGTGCGCGGCATTTTTAAAGAAAACGAAAAAACCCGCTCCGAGACTTTAGCTTTGATGAGTAGATAGGAAGAGAATTATGGAATATACGAAAGGGAACATAGGCCGCGTCTTTTTGCTGAAGTTTAAAGACGACGATGTCTTGCTGGATGAATTGGCGGCGTTGGCAAAAAAAGAAAAGATAAAAAGCGCGGCCTGCGTATTTATAGGCGCTTTAAAAAAAGGCTATCTTGTCACAGGCCCGAAGAAGCCTGTTATACCGCCTGAACCCAATTGGATGCAGTTTCGCGACGGGTGGGAGGCTATGGGCGTTGGCACCATTTTTACCAACAAGTCCGGCCCGCAGGTGCATGTTCACGCGACTATGGGGAAAAAGAATAAAATGCTGACAGGATGCGTGCGTAAAGATTCAAGGGTCTTTCTTGTGATTGAGGCGGTTATCTTTGAGCTTAAGGGAGTAAAGGCAACTAAAGATATTGACTCTCGCACGGGGCTTAATCTATTGAGGATTTTAAAATAAGGAGATGATACGATAAAAGTCAAATGAGTTGGTGAATTCTCTGGATTA
>JBBTLH010000025.1:0-14937 GCA_038068755.1 Candidatus Omnitrophota bacterium | reverse complement strand
TGGGTTATCTTTGGGAGCATTTTGTTTTGAATGAGATATTTGCGCATCGGCAAACTAGAGACATCGGTTATTGGAGAGATAAACAAGGACACGAGATAGATTTTGTGATTAATAAGAGAGGGCAGCCTATTCTGGCAATAGAATGTAAATGGCGTGATAAAGATTTTGATCCGGCAAATGCTAAGGTGTTTTTAAGGCATTACGATAAGGCGCAAATATACGTAGTGTCGCATAATGTGAACCATCCTTATAGCCGTAAATATGGTGATTTTACGTTTAAGTTTACAAATCTCGCAAATCTTCAGAATATTTGTAAACATTAGCATGGACTCCGGGTTTATGCCCACTTTCCCTAACGAGTTAGAAACAGTTTCGTAAACTAAACATACTTTTTCTCACAAAATACCGTGACAAATACCGTGAAAACAGTTGACTCTCCCTGTTTCTATCTATAATATATAGTAATAAGTTACGTAGTTAGAGAAAGCAGACCGTTAGAGAACTTCGTTCTCTAACGGGGTTTACAATGGGAGAGGTGTGCCATGAAGAAAAGCGCTGATATTTTAGTGATTGAAGATGAAAAAGAATCATCAGAAACAATAGGACAATGCCTTTATGCCTCAGGCCATAACGTGAGCATAGCGAGTTCAGCCAAAGAAGGCTTGAAGATGCTCAAGGACATAAAATGCGCCGTGGTAATAGCGGAGCTCAGGATGCCTGACATGAGCGGTTCGGAGCTCGTGCGCGCTATTAAGAACTTAGACCCGAAGATAAGCGTTATTGTCATCACGCCGTATCTCTTTATCAACTCTGCCATTGAAGTCATGGAAGACGGCGCTTTCGGGTATGTTACCAAGCCTTTTAATCCCAGCGAGATAAGGATCGTCGTAGAACACGCGGTGGAACGCTACTTCCTTATGGATGAAGCGAACAAGAAATCATATTATTACGACCTATCCATTTTAGACGGCCTGACAGGTGTTTATAATCACCGCTATCTTCACGAAGTCCTGGACCGCGAAATAACGCGCGCACGCCGCTACCCTCAGCATCTCTGCGTGATCATGACGGACGTGGATAATTTTAAAAAATACAACGACACCAACGGCCATATGGCGGGCGACGAACTCCTGCGGGGTTTGACGAATCTTTTTGTACGCTCCATCAGAAACTTAGACATGGTCTTCCGCTACGGCGGCGAAGAATTCGTGATCCTGATGATAGAAACGGACAAGAAAGGCGCGGTCTTGGCCGCTGAGAGGATGTTAAATCTCGTGCGCCTGAGCCTGCCTACCACTATCAGCATGGGCATCTCTGATTATCCGGCTGACGCGACCGAGAAAGACGTCTTAATAGACAAAGCGGATAAGGCGCTATATCAGGCCAAGACCACCGGCAAGAACAAGATCTGCCTGGCCTGAAGACCAATGAGAATATCTATCCTGGATGCTCAACATACTATTTTTCAAGGCGTTGTCTCAGAGGCCGTATTGCCGGCTACTGACGGAGAAATTGCCATATTAGATAACCACGAATCTATTTTTGTGGCTTTGAGTAAAGGGCTTATCAGGCTTGTGCCCGTGGCAAAACTTGGGGTCCATGATTTAAAGCCCATTCGTGTCCACAGAGGTTTGGCGAGGATGAGGAATAATGAATTGATTATTTTAGTGGAGTAGAGGTGGCGCCGTTATGCGGAATTTAACAATAGCGTTAGTTATGTTCATCAGCACTTTGGGCCCATCCCTTATTATCGCTTTGGTCGGGTATGGGGCTGTAAGGGCTTTAGGCAGGAACCCTGCAGCGTCACCTAAGATTATGTTAGCCATGGGATTTGCTTTTTTGTTCGCCGAAGGCATTGCTGTCATCGCCCTCGTCATGGTCTACAACTTATTCAAATGAGAAAAACTGTTCTGTACAGTTTTTCTCATTAGTTAATCTGGGAGTCTACATGGTTTGGTCTCTGATCTTGATACAAGTCATCACCTTCGGCGTGATCATCGCTGTTTTGCGTCTTTTATTCGGCAGCCAGCTCAAAGTAGCCTTAAACAGGCTCCAGGTCCTCCATCAGGATAGCCTGGAAAAGGAAGAGATCCTGAACAAAGAGATAGAGCGTGTTAGGGTCCAATCTGAGAGCGAGATCGTGCGCAGTAAAGAGGAAGCCAAGCGTATTATTGAGAACGCGCGCCACAGCGCTGAGAAAATAACTTTGGAAGCATCGGAGCACGCTGAGCAGCAGGCAAAAAAGACCATCGTTGAGGCCTTGGAGAAAGCGAAGAAAGCGGAGGCTGAGATGATGGTGAGCGCCGAAGAGAAGGCCGTGGCCTTGGCGCAGGAGCTTATAACCTGCGCGTTTTCTACCAAGGGCCAGGAGCTTTTGCACGCGCAGCTCATTGACGATCTTATTGAGGAATTGAAAAAAGTGGATAAGACGAGGCTGGCCGTCAAGGTAGACACAGTTGAGGTCTTTACGCCTTTGCAGCTTTCGCCGCAGGAAGAAGCCAAGATCGAAGAGATCCTTGCCTCCAAGTTAAGTTTTGAGTTTAAGATCGCACAAAAGATAGAGCCGTCTCTTATCGTAGGCATGGTCATAAAATTAGGCGGGCTTGTCATAGACGGAAGCTTAAAGAATAAAATGGCTAAAGCGATGAACGCGCTCAGAATGAGCAGGGCTTAAAGACACGTATGGGAAGAACCCCAGCCATCAAAATAGAGCCGTTTGAGATAAAAGAGGTCGGTGTTGTCAGAGAAGTCAAGCGCGGCATCGTCAAAATAGAGGGCTTGCCTAGCTGTATTTACGGCCAGATCGTAGAATTCAGCGATGTCAACCGCAAGGGGCTTGTCATTGATTTTAACGCGCGCGAGGTAATGGCCTTTATCTTAGGCGATGAGAAAGATATTAAATTAGGCTCTACGGTATCAAGCCGCAACGAAGTATTTTCACTCCCTGTCGGAGAGAATTTTATCGGCCGCGTCATTTCAAGCACCGGTGAGCCTCTTGATGATAAAAGCCACCTGATAGAAAGCGATACCTTTGGCCCGGTCTTCCGTAAGGCGCCCGGCGTACTTGACCGCGTGCCCATAACCGAGCAGCTCTACACAGGCATAAAGATCCTGGACAGTATCATCCCAATAGGAAAAGGCCAGCGCGAATTGATAATCGGAGACCGCCAAACAGGCAAGACAGCCCTGGCATTAGATACCATAATCAACCAAAAGGGCAAGAATGTCGTCTGCGTCTATTGCTGGGTGGGCGGGTCTCATGCGTCCTTATTAAAGATAATCCACACCCTAGAGGAGATGGAGGCCATTGATTACACCATTGTCGTCGCTGCTTCTGCCTCGGCCTCTTCCGGAGAGCAGTATCTTGCGCCTTATGTGGCAGCCACTATGGCAGAATATTTTATGTATTCCGGCCGAGATGTCTTTGTCGTATTTGACGATCTGACAAAACACGCCTGGATATACAGGGAGCTTTCTTTGCTCTTAGAGAGGTCTCCGGGCCGCGAGGCATACCCAGGAGATATCTTTTACCTTCATTCGCAATTGATGGAACGCGCGGGCCGGCTAAATCCTGAGATGGGCTCAGGGTCAATGACGTTTTTTCCTATTGTGGAGACGCTGCAGGGAGATATAACCGGATATATCCAGAGCAACCTCGTATCCATGACCGACGGACAAGTGTATATCTCAAGCGGCCTTTTTCACGAGGGGTTCAAGCCCGCCATAGACCTGGGGCTATCGGTGTCGCGTATCGGCAGCAAGGTCCAGTCTGATGCGCTGCGCGAGGTGAGCGACACGCTGCGTTTAGACTACGCCCAATACAAAGATCTGATCAGGCTTATGCGTGTCAAAACAAAGTTATCTACTGAGATCTCGGAGAAATTAAGGAGGGGCGAGGCGCTTTCGCTATTGTTGATGCAGGATATTCATAAGCCCGTATCAGAATTGGATCTGATCGTTCAGCTCTACGCCTTTAAGAGAAAGATACTTGAGATCCTTTCGCCTGACGGCTTAAGCCTTTTTGGCCGCGAAATAATGGATTATTTAGAAGAACTGCACCCGGGGCTTCTTAAGGCCTTGCTTGAAAAGAAGATATTGTCTCCCGAGGTCAAAGAAGAGCTTGACCGCGCGTTTGTGGAGTTCTTCAAGGAGAAGAAGGTCGTATGATACCCTTGATCAAACTCAGAGAAGACTTAAGGTTCGCAAATGAGCTTCAGGATATGATAGAGGTTTTAAAGGGCGCTACAGCCAGCCAGTTCCGCAGCCTTCAACTCCGCAGGAAAGGTTTTGAAGATTTTAAATTAAAGCTTGAGGAATTTTTAGCCCAGATCGAAGCGCGAGGTGCCGCGCACCCTTTTTTGGCGGAGCGGCCACAATTACCTAAGGCCGTCTTGATGATAACTTCCGATGAAGGTTTTTTGGGCAGCCTAAACTCGTTGGTGATAAACGCAGGGCTTGAGCAGGCCTCATCCAGCGATGAATTGATAGTAATGGGGGAAAGAGGCGCGCGTTATTTGTCGGAAGCTCAGCGCGGCGTATTTACGGTCTTGCCGGGCATAGGCGATGATATTACTTACGCTCGGGCGGTGGCAATAAGAGACCTGCTTATCTCTAAATTTTTAAGTAAAAAAATAGGCAGCGTCATCGTAGCTTATCCCGTATTTTTATCGTTGACTGTGCAACGCATAGAGGCTACACGCCTCCTGCCCTGCGGCAGCATCTTCGGCCAGAAGAAGGATGTCAGGAGAAAAGTTACAAAGACTATAGAGTTTTTGATGGAACCGTCCAAGGCTAAGGTAGTTGATTTTATGGTGAGGGCGTATCTTATGCAGAGGTTATATGAAATGTTTTGGGAGGCCAAGCTCTCGGAGTGCGCGGCGCGCATCATTCACTTGGAAGGCAGCCACGAGGAGATCTTAAGCGCGAACAAGAAGCTCAAATATGAATATTTTAAACATCTCCACGAAAAGAGCGACAAGAATATCAGGGAGATCTTCGCGAGCCGCCTGCGCTGGAGACACCAAGAAGCAGTGGAAAAGGCATGAGAGAGGTAAAACTCAACGAAAAGTCAACCTTAGCCAACGGAAAAGTTTTGGCTGTGCGCGGCCCTGTAGTTGACGTAGTATTTGAGCGCGAAGAGGACCTGCCTTTTATCTACGAGATATTAAAGGCAACGACATATGAAGCCCAAGAGGTCGTGCTGGAGGTCATAGAGCACCAGGCAGGCTCTATTGCACGTTGTATTTCTTTGACACCGACCTACGGGGTGGCCAGGAGCGCGCCGGTCCGCAGGACAGGCGACTCTCTTTCCATACCAAGAGGAGAGTCAGCTTTGGGCAGGGTATTGAACGTCTTAGGCGAGCCCATTGACAAGAAGGGCCCCATACATTCAAATGCATTTTTTTTGACCCGGCGCGCGGGCGCTTTCAAAGAAAAGATAAAATTAGGGGAAAAAGAGCAAGAAAGTTATGAGATCATAGAAACGGGTATCAAGATGATAGACCTTCTCTTCCCGCTTTTAAAAAATACAAAAACAGGTATTCTTGGGGGCGCTGCGTTAGGCAAGAGTTTGTTGACGTTAGAGATCATCCACAACATCATTAAAAAACAACAGTGGCTTTGTGTCTTCACTGGCGCAGGAGAGCGTATCCGCGAAGGCAATGAACTCTATTTTGAATTTTTGAGAAGTGATATCCTCCCGAAGTCTATTCTGGTCTTCGGCCAGATGGACGAGTCTCCGGGAGCGAGGTTTGAAGTCGTTTCCACCGGCATAGCCTTTGCCGAATCGCTGCAGGAGGATGGCCACAGCGTTCTATTTCTCATGGATAATGTTTTTAGGTTCGCCCAGGCTGGTTCTGAATTGTCCGCCCTTTTGGGCAGGATACCGTCGGAGACGGGTTATCAGCCGACGCTGACCAGCGAAATAGGCGAGTTCCACGAGCGTATACGCTCAAGGTTTGGCGCTTCTATCACGGCCATTGAGGCGGTCTATGTCCCGGCAGATGATCTAACAGACCCCGCGGTCGTGTGTATCTTTTCTCATCTGGATTCCATCCTTGTTTTGTCCCGCTCCAGGGTCCAGCGCGGGCTATATCCAGCTATTGACCCGCTCATGTCGTCTTCGGCGTATTTAAATCCGCACGTTGTCGGCAAAAGGCATTTTGATGTGGCACAGGACGCGATAAGGCTTTTTCATAAATACGAGGAGCTTCAGCGATTAGCCGCTATAATCGGTATTGAGGAACTTTCAAAGAACGACCGCATTATTTTCCATAGAGCGCGCAAGCTTGATAATTTTCTGACCCAGCCGTTTTTTACGGCAGAGGTTTACACCAACAGGAAGGGCCGATATGTGAGCTTGGAGGAAACGCTGACAGGGTGCGAGCGCATTATTTCAGGCCGCATGGATAGCGTGCCTGACGAGGATTTTTACATGATGGGGCCATTGACACCCCAATGAGAAAAATTGTTCTGTTCAATTTGTCTCATTCGTCATTCGCGTTTGGCGACAGAATGAGGTTTTAAGATGCTGAAATTAGGCGAATTGCTTATTAAAAAAGGCGTTGTAACGCAAGCGCAGCTTGAGGTCGCGCTGCGTGAACATAACAAGACCGGCGAGCTTTTGGGTAAGTCCTTAGTGAGACTTGGCTTTATCTCCGAAGAACAACTTTTGATGACGCTTGCCGAACAGCTCTCTATCCAATTCATCCCCAGCCTGAAAGACAAGGCCGTGCCTAATCAAGTCATTAAAGCGGTACCGGCGCGGTTCGTGTGGCATTATAAGTTTATGCCTTTGGCCCTGCGGGGCGACCTTTTGACCATTGCTATTTCTAACCCCCTGGATGTCTGGCCTACGGAAGATATTAAATTCCATCTTGGGTTTGAAGTGGAGGTTGTCCTGGCCATTGAGACAGAGATCATGGCCGCTATCAAGACGTATTACGGACTGGGCGCGGCCATAGTTGAAGGCATACTGGACAAGGCGGATGAGGCGCCTAAAAAGCAGGATGATAGCGTGACTGTCCTTGATTCTCCGGAGAAGATGGCGCAGGATGCTTCGGTGGTCCGGCTCGTTAACCAGCTTTTGGCAGAGGCCATACAGTCGCGCGCTACTGACATCCACATAGAACCTTATCGCGACCGCGTCAAGGTCCGTTACAGGATAGACGGCATCCTTTATGATGTGCCTGTTCCTGACACCATCAAGCAGCTTCATCTGGCCATTACCTCGCGCATCAAGATTATCTCTAATATGGATATCGTGGAACGCAGGCTTCCGCAGGACGGCCGCGCCAAGGTCAAGTTAGGCGAGATGGACGTGGACCTTCGTATCTCAATCATCCCGACTCTTTACGGCGAGAACCTTGTAATAAGGGTCCTGCCTACGCAGATGCTTTTTAGTATGGCGGATCTCGGGTTATCGCCGCAAGACCTTGAGATGATAGAAGAGCTCATACAGAAACCCCACGGCATTATCTTTCTTACCGGCCCGACCGGTTCGGGCAAGACTACGACGCTGTATTCTTTTCTGTCAAGGCTCAATAAGCCGGATGTCAAGATAATTACTGTGGAAGACCCTATTGAGTATGATCTGACAGGCGTCACACAGCTCCAGGTTAACGTTAAAATAGGCCTGACATTTGCCAGCGCTCTGCGGAATCTCCTGCGGCATGACCCTGATATCATGATGGTCGGCGAGGTCAGGGACTTAGAGACCGCGGAGCTCGCTATCAGGACAGCTCTTACCGGTCATCTTGTATTTTCTACACTGCATACCAATGACGCGTCTAGCGGCGTGACGAGGCTTGTGGATATGGGTATGGAGCCGTATCTGCTCGCGTCCTCCGTTCAGGCTTTTATCGCCCAGCGCTTAGTCAGGACTATATGCCCGGATTGCAAGGAGAAGGTCGCGCTCAAGGACGTCGTGAAGGAAAAAGAAGAATCCAAAGAACAGCTTGAATTTATAGAGAAACCGGCGCACATTTACAAAGGCAAGGGCTGCGAGAACTGTAAGTTCACCGGATACAGGGGCAGGGTAGCCATCTATGAGATACTTCTTATCAACGAACAACTCCGTCAGTTGATCTTAGATAAAGCAACAGCGCAGCAGATAAAGAAAAAAGCTATAGAGATGGGGATGAGGACGCTTTTGCGCGAAGGTTGGGGTAAGATAAAAGACGGCCTGACCACGCCGGAGGAAGTCCTGCGCGTCACGGAGATGGGGTAAATTATGCCGACATATACGTACATGGCAAAAAAGAATCTTAACGAGACCGTTGAAGGCATCATCGTAGCTGACAGTCAGGATAACGCGGTGGACAAGCTTATTGAAATGGGCCTGTCGCCGGTAAAAGTGTCGCCGCTGGTTGAATCGGCTGCTGCGCCAAGGTCGCAGGGTGAAGCTGTGATGAAGGCCTTGACCGGCCGGCGCCTGACGCAGAAGGACCTGGGTGTCTTTACAAGTCAGCTAAAAAGCCTCATGAAAGCAAAGGTTGATTTATTAAAGTCGTTGAGCATCCTTTACGGCCAGGCGGATAAAGAGAAATTAAAAAACCTTATTTTTAACCTTCACTCATCTATTAAGAACGGGGCAACATTTTCCGATGCTCTAACGAACCATAAAGTTTTTTTCCCAAGCATTTACATTAATCTCATCCGCTCAGGAGAGGCGTCCGGCCGCTTGGATGATGTCTTGGAAGAGCTTGACAGCTATTTGTCCAAAGAAGAAGAATTCAAGATGCACGTCAGGACAGCCATGGCTTATCCCATTCTCATGGTATCCGTGGGAGTGTGCGTTATTTTCGTCCTCTTTAGTTTTGTCATCCCCAAGCTGAGTTCTATCTTTACGGATTTTGACTACAAACTGCCTTTGCCCACCCGGATAATGCTGCAAGTCAGCGAGTTTTTTAGGACATCGTGGTGGATGATACTCGCGGGCGCCGGTGTTCTTATCGGAGTCCTTGTTCAGATGTCAAAGACAGCCAGCGGCCGCGCGCAATTAGATTGGCTCAAGCTCCGTATCCCCATCATCGGCGGCCTCGCTTTGAAACAGTCGCTATCGCGGTTTTGTCGGACGCTATCGCTGTTGATAAGATCCGGCCTGCCGGTGTTCCAGGCCCTTGCGGTGGCTATACCGACCTTAGAAAATGCCGTATACATTAAAGATCTTGAGGTGGTTAAGAAGGACGTTATGGAGGGTTCATCATTAGCCAGCAGTATGAAGAAGGTCACTTTTTTTCCGCCGTTCCTTGTGCAGATGGTAGCTGTAGGAGAGGAAGGCGGCAAGCTTGACGGCGTATTAAACGAAGTCGCCAACATCTACACGCAGGAAACAGACGCAAAACTGAAAGTCATTACTTCGTTATTAGAGCCGATGATCATTTTAGTATTAGGATTGATACTGGGAGGTATTGTTTTGGCGATGCTTCTTCCGATATTCCAGATAAACATGCTCGTCAAATAGCCCGATGAACGCGTCGCTTGTTTTAGAGATTGGGAATCCCTGGCTGAAAATGGCGGCCTTTAGATCCGCCATCAATGCCTATTATTTAAAATCGCTCTCCGCGGTAAACGTCAACAACCTTTCTGAAGAGGCGATAGCCAAGGCCATCTCGGATTTCCTGACGGAACTGAAAATAAAAAAGCCACAGTCTATCATCGTCTCTTTTTCCCGTAACACCGTCACACTTCGCAACCTGCGTATCCCCTCCGTCAACCCTGGCGAGATTGATGATATGATCAAGCTCCACGTCGGCCGCCAGGTCCCGTATGCCAAAGAAGAGATCGTCAGCGGTTACCGCATCTTAGGCAAGGACACGATGGGGTATTCCAAGGTCATGCTCGCCATCGTCCACAGAGAGAGCATACGCAAGGTCTTCCGTATTTTAGAAAGGGCGGGGCTCTATACCGACAGGGTAGAGCTGAGTTCCGACGGGATACTCTCATGGCTTTGTAAGGCGGTAAGAGCGGCTGATCTTAAAAATACCGAGGCCTTTATCATTTTGGATATTGACGCCGGTTTCACCGATTTCGTCGTCTCTACCTATGAAAACATACTTTTTTCACGCGTTATGACTTCCGGCAGCGAGCAGCTCGCGGATGAATCCAGATGGCCGAAATTCATAGGCGAGATGAAACAGACCATAGTGATCTCGCAGAGCGAGGAGGTCATGCAGAAACCTTCTAAGATCTACATCTCCGGGGCGGTGGAAAATTTTAAAAAATTGGCCTCCATGATAGAACTTGAGTTCAACCTTCCTGTTGTTGTGATTGGGCCGCTGGAAAACCTTAGCTTAGCCAAAGAGGTCACAAAGTCACCCGTTGACATATTCCAGAACGTTTCGCTATCAGCGCTTCTGGGGCTGGGCATGGATACGGTAAAGAAAAAAATAAATTTCGTGCTGCCCGAGGCCCAGATCCGAAAAACCTTACGAGACCGCAGCCGCGATATGCTGTTTCTTTCTTCAGGCATCATGTACTTCATCCTTATAGTCTGCGGCATTTATTTTGAGAAGACGCATAATAAAGAGGCGTTCTTAGCGCTTTTGAGCGCTCGGTACAAAAAAATATCCAAGGAGGCCGAAGGCCTCAACGAAAAGGTGGAAAGGATAAAAAGGATCAAATCCAAATTAGACACCAAGACCGCAGCCATAAATTATCTTTATGAGATCTCAAAACTTCTGCCTTCTGAAATAGTCATCACTAACCTGTCTTTCTTAAAAGACCAGAAGTTGGATGTTAAGGGCAGGACGAAGGAGATGTCCGACGTGTTTAAATTCATTACTACGTTAGAGAATTCGCCTTATTTTCAGGATGTTCAGACAAGGTATACGACTAAAAAGAAGGTCAAAGGCCAGGATACTAACGAATTTGACTTAGCCTGCCCGGTTGAGTCAGAAAAGGGCGTAAAGAAAGGAAAAATACCCAAGTAGATCCCGCCTTACGGCGGGATTTCGCCGCATGAGTAAATTTTGGTGCTCAATATTATGGAATTTAAAAAAAGAGAGATCATATCGGCGTATGTTATAGGCGGGCTTTTTTTGATCTGGCTCGTTGTAAAGGTTATCATAGTGCCATTTCAGCAAAAATTGTCCGGGCTCAATGGAGAGGTGACGCTCCAAGAGGCTAAGCTTAAGAAGGGGGTCAGCCTCATTGAGAAGAAGGATGAGATAGAAAAGGAATACGGAAAATACGCCAGTTATTTTTCAATGCAGAATTTTTCAGACGAGGAGGCTGTGGCAAACTTCTTGAAAGAGGTGGAGAAGATAAGCCGCGACGCCGGCCTGACCATACTTGATATGAAGCCGCAAAAGGAATCCAAGGGCGATAAATTTTCCAAGCAGTATCAGATAAATATAAAGGCCGAAGCCAGCATGCAAAAACTCGTTACTTTTTTATACGCGCTCCATAATTCATCTGTGCTTTTTAGCGTAGAAAAGCTAGTGTTGGTCCCAAAGGCCGAGGATTCGCCGGAGCTTAACATCACGATGACTGTGGTCGGTGTGTCGTTTGTATGATTAGCATTAGTTTGGGTTTTTATTGACAAAATATAGTGTATAGTGTATAGTGTATAGTGGAGGTGACAGAAAATGAGTAATTTACATCGAACACAAGTTTATATTGATGAGGAGCAAATACATCAACTCAAGATTGAGGCAGAGAAGGAGCATCTGGCTATCTCTGAATTAATTCGCAGGGCGATACGGCGCCTCTTAGAAACAAAGACAAGAAGTGTTAACTGGGATAGCGACCCCCTTACCAAATCTGTAGGTAGAATTAAACTTGCGGTAACTGATGCCTCTATGGACCACGATCACTATTTATATGGTCGGAAGAAAGGAAGATAATCTATGGAGAAGGTCTTTGTGGATACCAGTGGTTGGGTTGCTCTTTTTGCAGAGAATGATCAAAATCACAAAAAGGCGGTTTCTATTTTTGAGGAGATTAAATACTCAAAAGTGCCCATTTACACTTCAGACTACTGCATTGATGAAACTATCACTACTATTCTTGCCAGAGGCAGCCATAAACAATCTGTCTTGGCGGGCGAGGCGTTATTTACCAGCAAGATAATTAAGATCGTCCATGTCTATCCGGATTATCTTCAAACAGCTTGGGAGCTTTATCAGAAGTACAAAGATAAAAAGTTCAGTTTTACAGATGTCACTTCCTTCGTGATAATGAAGGATCTTAATATTAAAAAAGCCTTTGCTTTTGATAGGGAATTCGTACAGGCAGGAATCGAGTTGATAGATTAACAGGACGGTTTGTATTAAGGAGGGAACAAGATGAAAAAGAAAGGTTTTACGCTTATTGAGATAATGCTCGTGGTCATCATCCTCGGCATACTGGCAGCAATGGTGGTGCCGAAATTGACGGGCCGCTCGGATGAGGCCAGGCGCTCTGTTGCCAAGACCGACATTGAGTCTAACCTTGCGCTCGCCATAGACCTATACGAGGTGGACACCGGAGAATATCCCGCAAGTATAGAGGATCTCACAAAGGCGCCTTCAGGCGCGACTAGCTGGAAGGGGCCTTATTTAAAAAAACAGCCCATAGACCCGTGGGGCCGCGCCTACGTGTATAAATATCCTGGAGAACATAATGAAGACGGATATGATTTGTATTCCATGGGTAAAAGCGGCGTTGAGAGCGGCAATGATATCATCGGGAATTGGAATGAGAGCCAATAATAAAACGGTTCTCGCGCCGAAAAAAGGCTTTACCCTTGTTGAACTGATGGCGGCGGTGGCGGTGATAGCGGTCGGCATGGTCTTTATATTAGGCGCTTTCAGCCAGTGCGTGTCTTCTTTGACTACGGCCGAACATAAGATCACAGCAAGCTTCCTTCTTAACGTGAAGATCTGGGAAGAAGACCTGGCGCTAAAAGAAAACAACGGCAGCGAAGCCGGCGAGTGGTCAGAGGCTTTCAAGCCTCCTTATGAAAATTTTAACTGGACGCATGTTGTGCGCGACGGTGTTTCGGCAGGTGATTTTGGCAACGAGAGCCTTTTTGTGCAGGAGAATCTGAATGAAGAGGCATTTACCGTTTCTTGGGTACAAGGAAAGGCTGTCAAGGACGTTACTGTCACGAGGTTCGTGAAGAGGAAGAATAAGGAGTAGATGCGAATGATAAATATTGCGCCGGGCATCGAACACCGGGCACCGAAAAAAGCGTTCACCTTTGTTGAGACTATGATAGTGCTGGCGCTGTTCGGCATCCTGGGTGTTTCTCTTTTTTCGTCGTTCTCCATGGGCATGAAAGTTTGGAAGAGAGCGACGAGTACAAATCTTTTCAAGCGCAAAGCTGTCTTGACGATTGAGCGATTATCCATGGAACTCAGGCGCACCTTCAATTACGCTTCAATAGGGTTCTTGGGAGATAAGGCGCATATAGAATTCCCCGGCATCATAGCCAATAAGATATACAATCTATCATATGATTTTTTTCCGGAAGAAAAGTGCGTCAAGCGCTCGGGTATCAGCCGCCAGGAGATGCTGAGCTTAGAAGATGGTAATTTTTCCCGCATCGTGATCCCACAAGTTAAAGATTTCACGTTGAGTTATTACGGCGCTGATAACCAGACGGGGAACTATACATTTTTAGAGAGCTGGAATAACACTGTGGCAGGCATACCTGCGGCGGTCAAAGTATCTGTTGTATTAGAGAACGGAACAAACCTTGAGAAGATCATCACCATACCAATCGCGCAACAGTAATACGACGGCAACGGGCGCCATCCTTTTTGTGGCTGTCGGCGCCATAGCCGTTCTTTCTATCCTGGCCCTAGGCGCCACCTCAAGCGTTTTGCAGGAATTAAAACTCGCGAAATTCGTTACCGAGTCCGATACCTCGCCTTATCTGGCGCGCTCGGCAGTGGATGTCGCAAAGGTGCTCTTGAGCAATGACGCCACACCCCAGGCCGTCACTCTTTATGACTTACGCAGTAGAGAAATACCTCTTGGCGACAAGGGCCTATTGATCGTACCGCAAGATGAACAAAGCAAAATCAACTTAGACCTTGCCCCTAAAGAAATATTAGGCAGGCTTGAGGGATTATCAGGCCAGACACAGCTCATTGACGCAGTCTTTGGAGCAAATATAGTCGTTCAAGAAGAGCTCTTTTTGTTAGAAGGCATGACACAGGAGATATATGATCAGCTTAAAGGCCTGACGACTGTTTTTGGCCTCGGCCTGGTCAACATCAATACAGCGCAGCCGGATGTTTTTGGCGCGCAGGGCATGGACACGGACCTCATAAAAAAGATCCAGGAATACAGGGCCGGCGATGATGGGATAGAGGGCACTGAGGACGACAGATATTTTTCTAATCCCTTGGAGATAATCTCACAGTTGATAAATCTCGGGATAACGCCTGTCCAGCAGCAGGTGATCCAAAATTTGTTGTTAACCCTGCAATTGGGCACGACGTCTGATTATGTCAGTTTTGACATAACAGTGCTCCAGGGAAAAAAGAAAGTCAGGTTTTTTAAGATCACGGCCAACCTCGTCAAGGGAACGATTGTCTTTTGGCATGAGGAGTGAGATAATAGTCATAGTATGAGCTATTTTAAGATACTCGGATTAGAGAAAGAGCCGTTTTCCACCAGCCCGGACCCTGAATTTTTTTATCAGTCGCAAGAGCATCAGGCCGCGCTGACAAGGCTTATGATAGAGATCCGCCTGCGCCGGGGCCTGAGTGTCATTTTAGGCGACGTGGGTACGGGCAAGACTACGTTGTCGCGCAAATTATTTCAGATGCTCAGAGAACGCGAAGACACGCTGTTCTTTATGATCCTTGACCCGACGTATGATACCGAAGAGGTCTTTGTAGAGTCGTTGCTGCGGACTTTTCAGATACAGATAGATAAGCCACAGCCGTCTTTTTTGGATATGAAGGAGGCGATAAAGAAATACCTCTTTGCTAAAGGCGTCCA
>JBBTLH010000024.1:0-6191 GCA_038068755.1 Candidatus Omnitrophota bacterium | reverse complement strand
TTATGGCAGAAGAACCTCGCATAGGCAATGTCATATCTATTTTTAGCACCAAGGGCGGCGTAGGCAAAACGCTCCTTGCTGTAAATCTTGCCATTGCCATGGCCCAGTATGGCAAAAAAGTCGCGCTAATAGATTTAGACCTCCAGGCTATCCAGGATATGGCCCGGATGATAGACGCGACCCCGCAGTATTCCATTTTTGATATTGTCTCTATTATTGACAAGATTGAGCAATCAGGGAACATCAAAAATTACATGACCCTTGTCCCGGTCGGCGTAGATTTCCTGCCGGCCATAACCAGACCCAAGCAATCTCCCCACATCACAGGAGAGCGCATAGGCAAGGTCATATCAATGCTCACGCCTTTCTATGATTTTATCGTAGTGGACGGCGGCAGGGCTTTTACAGACAGCCTTATCAGTATTTTTAATCGTTCCAACCTCATCCTTTTTATCGTCACGCCGGATATACTTTCTGTTTACGAAACACGCTGGGGCCTTGATGTGCTTCAGTCGCTGCACTTTCCTTTAAAGATGATAAAGCTTCTTTTAAACAGGGCAGAGAGCAAATCAGGCCTGTCTTGGCAGGAAGTGAAACTCGCTTTGCCATGCGAGATAATCTCCAGTATTCCCAGCGACGGAAGGGTTGTGGGTTTGGCGTTGAACAGGGGCGTGCCGGTGATCGTTGACAACCCTTCCAACCGCGTAAGTGCTGCCATTAAAAAATTCGCGCAGGACCTGATATCTAACACCAGCCTTTATATCGCCCATAAAGAAGTGGAAGAACTCAGGTCAATTAAAAAGGAAGAGATGCCATCAGCCGGCACTTTCTGGGACGCCATGGGCCTGGCTGATAAGGTCAAATGGATAAAACCCATTGAGCAGGAAGATGAGATCATAAAACTGAAGCGCCGTATCCACGCGCGCCTTATTGAAGAGTTGGATTTAAAGCGCCTGGACATGGAGTTGATCAACAACCCCAAAAAAGCCAAAGAGCTTAGGGAAAAAGCGGAAAAGATCGTTACTAACCTGTTGGCTGAAGAGACCGGCGCTTTCTTGTCTTCGTTTGAAGTCCGCGAAAAACTCGTCAAAGACGTTGCCGATGAAGCGCTGGGGCTCGGGCCGTTAGAAGAACTTATCCGCAACCAGGATATCACCGATATCATGGTCAACAATAAAGACCAGATCTATATTGAACAACACGGCAAGATTGAATTGACCAGCAAAAAATTTATATCCGACGACCAGGTCCGCGTTGTCATTGAGCGCATCATAGCGCCTTTGGGCCGGCGCATTGATGAATCGGTGCCCATGGTAGACGCCCGTCTGCCTGACGGCTCGCGCGTAAATGCTATTATACCTCCGCTGTCTTTGACAGGCCCTACTCTGACTATCAGAAAATTTGCCCGAGAGCACTATACAGTGGAAGACCTTATCACGCGTTTCTATAGCCTTGACCGCAGCATAGCTGATTTTCTTTCTGCCTGCGTCATGGCCAGAAAGAACGTGATCGTTTCCGGCGGCACAGGCTCAGGAAAGACTACCTTTTTGAACATCCTTTCTACTTTTATCCCGAACGACGAAAGGATAGTCACCATTGAAGACGCCGCGGAATTGCGCCTCAACCAGGAACATTGGGTGCGCCTGGAGTCAAGGCCTCCTAATATAGAAGGTAAAGGCGCTATTACCATTCGCGACCTTTTCCGCAATTGCCTGAGAATGAGGCCTGACCGTATTATCATAGGCGAGTGCCGCGGCGGCGAGGTCTTGGACATGCTTCAGGCCATGAATACAGGCCATGACGGCTCCATGACCACAATTCACGCTAATTCCACGCGTGACGTTTTGTCGCGCCTTGATTCCATGATACTTATGAGCGGTGTGGAGCTGCCCATACGCGCCATCCGCGAAATGACCGCCTCCGCGATTGACCTCGTTGTCCAGACCGCAAGGCTCTCCGACGGCTCAAGAAAGGTCATACAGGTTACTGAGATAGCCGGCATGGATGACGAGACGCACATAAGGTTCGCCGATATTTTCCGTTTCAAGCAGCTCTCCATTGACAAAGAACATAACAACAAAGTCATAGGAAGATTCATCGCCACAGGGCACATCCCGTCCTTCTATGACGAATTGATCACCCGCGGCATCAACCTCTCCAAAGATATCTTCACCTCTACGGAAAATTTAGAATAACTTGCTTTTGAGAAGATTTGTGAAATAGAAGGCGAGATAAAAGCAGGCGAGAACTTGCAGCGTCATTATTATAAACTGCGGCGAGGCCAAAAGGCCGACGATGCGTATAACGATAAACCATAGCTGTAGCGACAGTCCGGACATATGCTTAGGCCTGAACACGACATGGTGCAAAGAGTCATATTTTCGCCAATCAAATGTTGTAATGCGGTTTTCCGTTTTCAGCCGCTCGAAAAGTTGCGAGGCCGGAAAAGGTGTCAGGATGGTGAGCGAAATTGAGTACAGCCCGGACCTTATCAAAAACCAGGCAAGCCTTAGATAATCTTTGTGAGTATAATAATCAAATCCCAGGATAAAGGCCCCCGTGATCTTTATGCCATAGGATTTTATCTTCTTAATGGCTTTGATGTAATCATCTGTTGAGCGCATATGACCGGTGGAAGTTTTTTGCAGCCTTTGAGGGTATATTGTTTCAAAGCCTATAAAGAGACTTTTACACCCGCTCGCTTTGGCTGATTTCAGCGCCTCGTCATCAAACGCGATGTCAATAGAGCTGTTTCCCGTCCAGTTCAGGCGCAAGGGGACAAGGCTCCTGAACAATTTTTTGGCATATTCCGGGTTTGAATAGATATTGTCGTCTCTGAAAATGATGGTTGGTTTCAGGCCAAAAGGCAATTTAACGCCATCCCGGATCTTTTTAACAAGAGTTAGCGCCTGGCCCGGCTTGATTAGGCGAAGCCCGCCGGAATGAGGGACACAAAAATCGCATCGGTATTTACACCCGCGGCTTAGCAAAACCCCGGTTTTGTATAAGACCTTTGGGTCAATCTTTAAGAAATACTCGTAACTTGGGGAAAAGTAATCTTCAACAGGCACGCCTTGGTAAATCCGCCGGAGCGATTTATTCTCATAATCCCGTATCACATCAGGCCATACAGATTCCGCTTCTCCGATGACAACGCTGTCGCAATGCTCTAGCGCCTCGTGAGGATAATAGCTGGGATGAAGCCCGCCCATAACAACTACTGAGCCTGCTTTACGAAAGCGATCGGCTATCTTGTAAGCTTCATAGGAATTAGATGTGGCGCAAGATATACCCACAAGGCTGCCACTGGTAAAATCCTGCTTTAACCAAAAGAGCTTTTGATTATAGATCTTGATTGTGTAGTCTTCGGGTGTAAGGGCAGGCAGGATAAAAAGCGAAAAAGTGGACGGGGCATTGTAGAAAAATCGAAGAGCAAGGCGTATAACAGGGTGGCTGGTAGAAGGCAGTATGAGTATAAGTCTTTTTAGATTTTTTGCAGTCATGATAATAAAGTATATCTTAAACGTATTGATTACTCAATAAGCATTTTGCTATAATGTATGCCATGAAGGACAAGTTTTATAGAGCGATCAACGCGGCAACAGGCGAGGTCATAGCTGACAAGGTTAGAATCGCCCAGAATTTTAAGAGCCGGTCAATTGGGCTCTTAAACAGGCGTAGTTTAAACGAAAACGAAGCCCTGCTTATCAAACCCTGCGCTTCCATTCACACTTTTTTTATGAAGTTTCCCATTGATGTCCTATTTCTGTCAAAAGAAGGTAATATCGTAAAAATCGAGCATTCTTTGAAACCATGGAAACTGTCTGGTTGCTTAGCAGGCTGTTTCATGGTATTAGAGCTCCAGCAAGGAAAGGTATCAAAAACTACAATAAAAATTGGAAATTCAATAAAAATATGTTAAAATATGAATGTCCAATAAAGTATATTAATAAATGTAATTCCTTTCATTATTTAAACTTATAATAAAATAATGTCCAGAATATCAAAAATAACTCAGGATGTTAGGAATTATGTGCTTTCAAGAAAGAGAAAGAACAGCAATATCAGCTGTAGAACCATCTCCGGGGAAGCGGGCAACAAGTTCAAGATAACAATATCAAAATCAAGCGTTAATTCAATCATTAAAGGGGCAAGATTAAGCAGCCCGGTCGGCCGTAATGTCGCCAAGATTTACAGGCCTAACGGAGAAGCTGACGGCGCGGGTTATGCGTTCCTCTTGGGAGCAAATTATTTGTTGGGTTTTTCAAGGATTTTGGCTACTACTTTGCGTAAGCTGGCGCCGTCTATACGCATGAAATGGGACACGCTTGAGGCGATCAGCGAGGCCTGGATCATGGCCCGAGCTGTTTATAATGTGCCACTTTCAAAGATTGAAGATTACAATAAAAGTGACCTCTGGTTTATTACCGGCAGAAAAGCTAATAAGGGCCTGTTGAAACAGTATGTAGACACCATTAAAGTTACACAACTAATTGGCTCTCAATTAGTTAGCGAAATATCGCATGTTTTGCAGGATGTCCATTATTTGAAAATTTATCTGGCAGATAATACGTTTTATATGTTAGACGGCCAGCTTAAAAGCGTCTGGAGAGATGCCAAAATACCGATTGATTTTTGCACAACAATTGATATTGCAAATAGTTATATAAATAACAAAATTTTTGGATCCGAGCCTTTTGTTGTTTTTAACGCATTTCCTGAAACTATGCTGGGAGAGGAGATATCAGACTTTATTTTTAGCATAGACGGTTCTTCAAGTAACAAGAGAATAAGAAAGATAGAACTCATTTCACCACAAGGAGTTATAATAAAAGAAGTGTCTTTTGTGGTTCCTGGAAGACGCAACTTTATTATTGGTATCTGGCCCTGGCAGTATAAACCAATTGCGGATCTTGAAAAGCGCCAGACTGCGAGTAAAATTTTTATTGAGGCTATTGGCCAGGAATTTTATTTTAGCGAGGACAGGGTAAGATTTGTGCAACATGCTCAAAATATTGATGTTATGTTAAGACTCATTGTCATAAAAAGTGCCAAAGACGGCCCGTCTAAGCTCTGCATTTTTACTAACTTAAATCCTGAAAGCTGGAACGCAGCGCTTATCGTGGAACGATATCTGCGAAACTTTCCGGATGTTGTCGTCGGGCACAAGTTATTTTTAAGAGCCGCTAAAACGCCTGCCTATCTTGAAGACTTTATATCTTCGGAAAAAATGTTGGCCAACGCCAATAAGATAAACGAAACAAATGATCAGGACGCGTGGTTCTTGATACTCGTGGAGATATTGAATGATTTTGTCAAAAGAAGTTTTTTCCCGGCAGCGTGCGCATCTTGGAGCCTGCTTAAGATGAGAGAGTTATTTTATAAGCAGCGGGGTATCATAAAAAGGGATATGGCAGAGGATATTTTATTTAACTTATTCAATACCAACATGTTAGAAGAAAAAGAGCTGATTTCATTTGCGTCCGCGAAGTTTAACGAGGCCAATATTTCCGATAGCTCAGGCAGGCAACTTCGTGTAATCCAAAAAAGCTCATAACCTCTTTAATCGCAAAAGAAAACGCTGCCTTTTTAACAAAACTTTTTGTTGACATATATATATATAATATGATATATTTCTTGTGCGACAAAAATCGGTATCGGATCGGCAGATCCAGTAAAAAAATCGGATGAGAAACGCCACGGTAAACAAAAGATTTCGATTTTTTGGCGAGTTTTTTATTTTGACCCCGTTAGAAACCTACATAAATTTTAATGGAGTGTTTCTAACGGGGTTGACCGGATCGTCCTTTGCCGATCTCAACAATTGACAAAAGGCGATCCGGTATTTTTTTGATGAGGTTAATAATGAGATTAAAAAAGTTTTTAAAAAGCTGCGGTTTCAAAAAGTGCGGGCAGGCCCGCCACTGTTGCGATGGCGGGCAGGCAGTAGTGGAGTATTTTATTTTACTTGTTCTATTAGCTGCTCTTACAATTATCGGGGGTTCGGTTTTGTTTGGCAAGGTCCAGATAACAACCGACAGATTTAGAAATTCAGCTTTTGATAAAATGGCGCCATGAATAATAAATCAGGACAGTCAGTTTTGGAATACGCGATCTTGTTGACTGCTTTATGCGTTGTTTTTCTTACTATGTCTGTTTATATGCAGAGATCCGTTCAGGCAAAACTGCTT
>JBBTLH010000023.1:0-7806 GCA_038068755.1 Candidatus Omnitrophota bacterium | reverse complement strand
GACCGGTAAGGTTGTTGTCGGAGGGCCTCAGTCTGACACTGGCATGACGGGCCGCAAGATCATCGTGGATACGTACGGCGGACGCACCGCGCACGGCGGCGGCGCTTTTTCCGGAAAGGACCCTAGTAAGGTTGATCGTTCGGCGACGTATATGGCACGCTATGTGGCCAAGAATATTGTCGCCGCGGGCCTGGCCCGGGAGTGTTTCATTCAGCTAGCTTATTGCATCGGCGTTGCGGAGCCGGTCAATGTCTTTATTGATACCTATGACACGGGCGTTATTGCCGACGAAAAACTTGAGAAGGCAGTGCGCAGGGTTTTTGATCTTACGCCGAAAGGAATCATTGGTGCCCTGGATCTGTTAAAACCGAAATATTTGAAGACCGCCTGTTACGGCCATTTCGGCAGGCACGAAGATTCTTTCACTTGGGAAAAAACAGATAAGTCAGAGGTATTGAAGAGAGAGGTAGCATGAGCTACGATATTAAAGATTTATCGCTGAGCAAAAAAGGAAAGTTGCGCATAGAGTGGGCGGATGATAATATGCCCGTTTTGAACCTGATACGTTCAAGGTTTGAAAAAGAGAAGCCTCTTAAAGGGATCAAGATCGCCTGCTGCCTGCACGTGACCTCGGAGACCGCAGTATTGATGCTTACGCTCAAAGCCGGAGGCGCCGAGATCGCGCTCTGCGCTTCCAATCCTTTATCAACGCAGGATGATGTGGCTGCGTCGCTGGTCCGCGATTACGGCGTACCTGTTTTTGCTATTAAGGGTGAGGATAATGAGACTTATTATAAGCACCTTGAGGCAGCCTTAAGCATAAGGCCGGATCTGACGATGGATGACGGAGCTGACCTTGTGTCAACGGTCCATAAAAGAAAAGGGCATATCCCTTTGGGCGGCACCGAGGAGACGACAACGGGTGTCATCCGGTTGCGCGCCATGGAAGAGGAGAAGAAACTCCTTCATCCTATTATCGCCGTCAACGACGCGCAGACAAAATATTTATTTGACAATCGGTATGGCACGGGCCAGTCAACCATTGACGGCATTATCCGCGCGACTAATAAGCTTATAGCCGGGACGAATTTTGTGGTCTGCGGATACGGGTGGTGCGGCCGGGGTGCTGCCATGCGCGCCAAAGGATTGGGCGCGACAGTCATCATCATTGAAGTGGACCCATTCAAGGCGCTGGAAGCGGTGATGGATGGTTTTCTGGTGATGCCCATAGCCGCTGCTGCCAAAATAGGCGATATCTTTGTCACCGTAACAGGTGATATAAACGTGCTGCGGGGCGAGCATTTTAAGGTGATGAAAGATAAGGCCATAATCTGTAATTCAGGGCATTTTAACGTAGAGATAGACATCCCGGCTTTGCAGAAGCTGAGCTCAAAGCGCCGCTTCACCAGGGATTTTGTTGAGGAATTCGTTTTAAGCAACGGCCGCAGGATATATTTGTTAGGTGACGGCCGCCTTATTAATCTTGCAGCTGCCGAAGGGCACCCGGCGCAGGTAATGGACATGAGTTTCGCCAATCAGGCTTTAGCAGCCGAATATATGAAGAAGAACTATAAGAAGCTTGAAAGAAAAGTCTACAAAGTGCCGGTTGATATAGACAGAAAAATAGCTGAGTTAAAATTGGCGTCTATGGGCATCAAAATAGATAAACTTACGGCTGAGCAGAAGAAGTACCTTGCAAGCTGGGAGATGGGCACGTAATGGCGATCAAGCGTATAGGTGTATTGACTTCTGGCGGCGATGCTCCTGGCATGAACGCGGCCATACGCGGTGTTGTGCGCACGGCTTACGCGCGAAAGATAGAAGTTTACGGGATATTCCGGGGCTATGCCGGGCTCTTGAACGACGAGATAAAACCCTTAACGCACCGCTCTGTGTCTAATATCATTAACAGGGGCGGCACCATTTTAAAGACCTCGCGTTGTCCTGAATTCATGACCAAAGAAGGCCAGAAGCGGGCTGTTGAAATCTTACAGCGCAACAGCATAACAGCGCTTGTAGTTATCGGCGGCGACGGAAGCTATCGCGGAGCGTTTGCTTTGAGCAGGGATTGGAATATACCTTGCGTGGGTATCCCGGGGACTATTGATAATGACCTAAACGGCACGGACAGGACTATCGGTTCCGATACCGCGATAGAAACCGCCTTAAGCGCCATTGACAAGATAAAAGATACTGTTAATTCTATGGAGCGTATCTTTGTCGTGGAGATCATGGGCCGCAGCTGCGGATATATCGCTTTAAAAGTAGCTTTAGCCGGAGGGGCCGAACAGGTATTGATACCTGAAATAAAATTTAATATCTCGGATATATGCCATGAGATAACCGAAGGATACATCCGGGGTAAAGCCAGCTGGATCATCGTGACCGCGGAAGGCGCTATCAAAGCTGATGAACTGGCCAAGAAGATATCCGATATAACGGACCCTGAGACGCGGGTCGTAGTGTTGGGCCACATCCAACGCGGCGGCACACCGTCAGCTGAAGACCGGATACTCGGAGGGCGGTTAGGTGTAGCGGCCGTGGAATTGCTCTTGAAGGGTGTCAGCGGCAAAGCGATTGGGGTCGTCTGCGACAAAATAAATGTTGTTGATCTTGAGGTAGCGTGTGAGCCCGTTAAGATAGATATCAGCGAAGATCTGAGGCTTATTAAATTATTAACTTGAGCGCGAATTAAAATAAAGGAAAGGTAGAGGAAATGGAAGACAAACAGATGGCAATCTTGGTTGCGGATGTTATAGTAGGTTCGGACAATAAAAAGAAAGAAAAAGCCATCAACGCGATATGGGGCGAAGCGAACGCGCGCGGCGTTTATCCTGCCTCTATTCATGACCTGTATAAAGCGCGCGGGGAAGGTAAATTCGGCGCCTTTACCGTGCCTGCGATAAATCTGCGTTCTTTGACTTATTATCTGGCGCGCGCGATATTCCGACAGGCGCTTTTGCGCAATGCAGGAGCTTTTATCTTTGAGATAGCGCGTTCTGAGATGGGTTATACGGACCAGAAACCGCTTGAATATTCTAGCGTAATATTGGCTGCGGCGCTGCGTGAAGGATATAAAGGCCCGGTATTCATACAGGGCGACCATTTTCAGGTCAATGCCAAGAGTTATAAAGATAATCCGAAAGTGGAAGTTGAGGGATTGAAGGAACTCATCAAAGAATCCATGGACGCGGGTTTCTATAACATAGACATTGATAGTTCTACCGTGGTAGACCTCACGAAGACGAACCTTTTGGAACAGCAGAAGCTGAATTCAGAGATCTGCGCGGAATTGACGGTATATATCCGTGAGCTGCAGCCTAAGGGTATCAATGTTTCCGTAGGCGGCGAAATAGGCGAGGTTGGAAGCAAGAATTCAACGACTGAAGACCTGAGGGCTTTTATGAAGCTTTACCTGGCAGCGTTGCCTAAGGGCGTTGAGGGTATCTCAAAAATAAGCGTCCAGACAGGCACAAGCCATGGCGGGACCGTGCTTGCGGACGGCAGTATCGCTAAAGTGACTTTAGATTTTAATACGCTAAAATGTATATCGGAAGTAGCAAAATCCGAATTTAAAATGGCAGGCGCTGTACAGCATGGGGCCTCCACTTTGCCTGAAGATGAGTTCCATAAATTTCCTGGGGTTGAGACTGCGGAAGTGCATCTGGCGACGCAATTCCAGAACATGGTGCTTGATAGCCAGTTTTTTCCCAAAGACCTTAAAAAACGGATATATGACTGGCTGAAGATAGAGGCTAAAAATGAATTTAAGCCCGGCATGACGGATGAGCAGTTTTTCTATAAGTCCAGAAAAAAAGCCCTTGGGCCTTTTAAGAAAGACATAATGAGCATCAAAGACAGTGAGAAAATAGCCGCAGAGGTAGAAAAGAAGTTCGGATTTCTCTTTGACCAGCTTAATATAAAGGATACGGCTAACCTTACCAAGCAATTTATTAAAGAGCAGAATATAAAGAGGCAATTTGAGCTGGTGCACGACAAAAAGGCTGAGGCCTTTGAGGGGGATGACTGATATGAGATCGGATGCCATCAAAAAAGGCGTTGAGCGCGTGCCGCACAGGGCGTTGTTGCACGCCACCGGGATTTCGCGCAGTGACTTATCCAAACCTTTTATCGCAGTTGCCACGAGCTTTAACGATATCATCCCCGGCCATATCGGTATGAGGGATCTGGAGCGTTTTATTGAGCGCGGGGTATGCGCCGGAGGCGGCGTGCCTTTTTTCTTCGGCATTCCCGGGATCTGCGACGGTATAGCCATGGGGCATTCGGGCATGCGTTATCCTTTGGCGCTACGCGAGCTTATCGCGGATTCTATAGAATGTTTTGTCAGCGCGCACTCGCTTGACGGCCTGGTGTGCCTGACTAATTGTGACAAGATCACTCCGGGCATGCTGATGGCTGCTGCCCGGCTGGATATTCCGACAATCGTCGTAACAGCCGGGCCCATGTTGTCTGGCCGCTACAAGAATAAAAGATTGTCTCTTGTGGGCGACGCTTTTGAAGTGGTCGGGCGTTTTAAGAGAGGCGAGATCACGGAAAGCGATCTGGGGTGTTTTGAGATGGAGGCTTGTCCGGGCGCCGGCGCCTGCCAGGGTTTATATACGGCAAACACCATGGCTTGTATAACTGAGGCTATGGGCATATCTTTGCCGGGTTGCGCTACTGCGTTGGCGGTCTCGGCCAAGAAACGCCGCATTGCGCAAGAGTCCGGAGAAAGAATAGTAGAGCTCGTTAAGAAAAATATACCGGTTTCCAAGCTCATGACAAAAAAATCTTTTGAGAACGGTATCAAGGTGGACATGGCTTTAGGCGGCTCTACCAACACGGTATTGCATCTTTTGGCTATCGCCCGCGAGGCAGGGGTTGATTTGTCGCTGCGCGATTTTGATAAGATAAGCCGCGACACACCGCATATTGTAAGCATGTTGCCGGGCGGCGAGCATTTTATGGAAGACCTGGATTTTTCAGGAGGTATCCCGGCTGTGTTGAAGAGTTTAAGATCAAAGATCCACAATGTTACGACAGCGAGCGGTTTGACAACTTATCAAATAGCTGATAAGGCAATAATAAGCGACGAGGACGTGATAAAGCTGCCTGAGGATGCGTATCATAAGGAAGGCGGCATCGCTATGCTTTTTGGGAATTTGGCGCCTCTGGGAGCTGTGGTCAAACAGTCTGCGGTGAGTGAAAAGATGATGCGCTTTGTAGGCCGCGCGCGTGTCTTTGAGTGCGAAGAAGACGCACAGAAAGCTATTCTTTCCGGTTCTATCAAATCCGGGGATTGCGTGGTCATTCGTTTCGAAGGTCCCAAGGGCGGGCCGGGTATGCGCGAGATGTTGGCGCCCACTGCGGCTATTGTTGGCATGGGCCTGGCAGATAGCGTCGCCCTTATTACCGATGGAAGATTTTCCGGCGGGACACGAGGCTGCTGCATCGGCCATATTTCGCCTGAGGCTGTTGTGGGCGGGCCTATAGCTGTGGTTAAAGAGGGCGATAAGATATTGATCGACCTGGCAAAAAGAAAATTAGAGTTGAAAGTTACGGATAAAGAGTTGAAATCAAGGTTAAAGAAAGTGAAGGCGCCGTTGCCGAATGTTAAAAAAGGTTACTTAGTCCGTTATTCACAGATGGTTTCAGGCGCAGATGAGGGCGCGGTGTTAAAAAGTGAATAGTGAAAACTGGTTTATAGTTAATAGTTTATAGTATATAGGAAAACACAAGAACGGAACAAAACCAAAAAGTTTTTCTATTAACTATATACTATTTACTTCGGGGTTTTTATGGCAATAATGACAGGCGCGCAAATATTGATAGAATCATTGCTCAAAGAGGGCGTGGAGGTGATGTTTGGCTATCCCGGCGGGGTTGTCCTGCCTATCTTTGACGTGCTCTATGATTCTAAATTGAAGTTTATATTAACGCGGCACGAGCAGGGAGCTGCCCACGCGGCTGACGGTTACGCGCGTGTCACAGGCAAAGTGGGGGTGTGCCTTTCAACTTCCGGGCCGGGCGCCACTAATCTGGTGACGGGTATCGCTAATGCCTACATGGATTCTATCCCTATGGTCGCTATCACAGGCCAGGTTAAGACTTTCCTTATAGGTAACGATGCTTTCCAGGAATCAGATGTGACCGGTATCACGCGGCCTATAACCAAACATAATTATCTCGTAAAGGACGTAACAGAGTTAGCGCGGACTATCCGAGAGGCTTTTTATATCGCTTCAACAGGCAGGCCGGGCCCTGTGGTCATAGATCTGCCCGTTGATGTGCAGCAAGCAAAAACAGAGTTTATCTGGCCTAAGACTGTGGAGATACGTTCATACCAACCTACCTTTGAGGGGCATACGGGACAGATCAAAAAAGCAGCTAAGTTTATAGAGCGTTCCAGCAGGCCCGTCATCTATGCCGGCGGCGGTATCATAACGTCTGATGCTTCGGCAGAACTTATGGTGTTGGCTAAAAAAATACAGGCGCCCGTGACTATGACTTTAATGGGTTTGGGTAGTTTCCCGATGACGCACCCATTGTGTTTGGGGATGTTGGGTATGCACGGCACAGCTTACGCGAACCACGCTATTATGGAATCAGACCTGATACTTGCCTTAGGCGCGCGTTTTGACGACCGCGTAACAGGCCGCATTGACGCTTTTGCGCCGCACGCAAAGATTATCCATGTGGACATTGACCCGACGTCTATAAGTAAAAATATCCGCGTTGACGTGCCTATTGTGGGCGACGCAAAAAAAGTGTTGTCCGAGATGCTTAGGCTTATCAAGAAATCTCCCGATACAGTCAAGTGGCTGCATATTGTTGAAAAATGGAAAGAGGACCATCCGCTTTTTTACGAGAGAGACGAAAAACTCCGGCCTCAGTACGTTATTGAACAGATCTATGAAGCTACGAGAGGTGAGGCTGTCATAGCGACCGAAGTGGGCCAGAACCAGATGTGGGCGTGCCAGTGGTATAAGCACGGCATTCCGCGCCATTGGATCTCAAGCGGCGGTTTGGGGACTATGGGATTTGGTTTTCCAGCGGCTATCGGCGCGCAGGTAGGCGCGCCCGGCAAGATCGTCTTTGATATTGCCGGAGACGGCTCTATCCAGATGAATATCCAGGAGTTAGCAACAGCTGTAAATAATAAATTGCCCGTCAAGATAGCTATTTTGAATAACGGATATTTAGGGATGGTGCGGCAGTGGCAGGAGCTTTTTTATAAAAAGAGGTACTCGTCCACGCCTTTAAAAAATCCTGATTTTGTGAAGTTAGCCGAGGCATATGGCGCCAAGGGCATGCGCATCACAAAAAAAGAGGATGTGGCCGCCGCTATTAAAGAGGCTATTGCCACGCCCAATGTGGTGATTATGGATTTTGTAGTGGAGCCGGAGGAGAACGTCTATCCCATGGTCCCTGCGGGCGAAGCGTTGAACAGGATGTTGGGCGGCATGGCGTAGTCAGGCACCCCACACTTACGTGTGGGGAATGAGATACTACAGGCGTGAGCCTGTAGAGGGAAATATATGAAGCATACGATCTCCATACTTGTTGAAAACAAGTTCGGCGTACTTGCGCGCGTGGCCGGGCTTTTTAGCGCCCGTGGCTACAATATTTATTCTTTGACGGTTTCCGAGACTCAGGATCCTACTGTGTCGCGCATGACCGTGGTGGTCAATGCTGAAGATGAAAAGATATTAGAACAGATAAAAAAACAGCTCAACAAACTCATAGACATAATCACGGTCGTGGATTATACCAAAAAAGAATACATAGAACGTGAGCTCGTTTTTA
>JBBTLH010000022.1:0-7184 GCA_038068755.1 Candidatus Omnitrophota bacterium | reverse complement strand
CTTGAGCCATATGATTAATTCATTAATTCCAAAATCCAAATGACAAAATCCAAATTAAATCCCAATTTACAAACAACCGATTGATCATTGGAAATTTGACATTAATTTGTCATTTGAGATTTAACATTTGTCATTATTGTATTATTTCCCAGCAATCTGTCAACTCAAATAATCAATCAAACGGTGTATCGTATCTTTTAAAACCTTCCTGTGAATGATCATGTCCAAAAGCCCGTGTTCAAGCATAAACTCCGACTTCTGGAATCCTTCCGGCAATTTCTGACGGGTAGTCTGTTCAATGACTCTCGGGCCCGCGAAACCTATCAACGCTTTCGGCTCAGCGATGATAACGTCTCCGAGTCCGGCAAAAGAAGCCATGACCCCCCCCATAGTAGGATTGGTCAAAACAGAAATAAACAAAAGGCCTGCTTCATGGTGCCGGCCCAACGCGGCTGAAGTCTTTGCCATCTGCATAAGACTATATATCCCTTCATACATCCTAGCGCCTCCGCCTGAACCTGAGACGATCACAATAGGGAGTTTCTTCTCAGTGGCCTTCTCTATGGCGCGCGTTATCTTCTCTCCTACCACAGACCCCATGGACCCCATGATAAAACGCGAATCCGTGATAGCCACGACGGCCTTCTTGCCGAAAATCCCGCCTTCCCCTGTTATGACGGCTTCCTTTAAAGACGTTATCTTCTGGTCTTCGGCTAACTTTTGCTTATATGATTTTAGTCCTTTGAATTCCAAAGGGTCTCCTGAAGAAAGGCCTGCATCGTATTCCTTAAAACTATCACTATCTACTACTGTCTCAAGGCGCTCGGCGGCAGTCATAGTAAAGTGATAATCACATCTGGGGCAGACTTTTAGATTCTCTTCCAACGCCTTCTTGTAAATAGGCTGAGAGCATTGCTGGCACTTTGTCCAGAGGCCCTCGGGTATCTCCCTCTTTCTTATCTTGACAATGGTGTATTTCGGCTTTCCGAACAAAGGCATGTTGAGCACCTTAATGTTTGTGTACGAAATCTCTCTTAAAACTTGTGGATCAAAAAGCCGCTGGAAAGCTTAGGATAAAAATATGTGGATTTCTGCGGCATGACCTCTCCTCCTAAAGCGATGGAGCGAATCTGTTCAACTTTGGTAGGATTAAGGATAAACAAGGCATCAAAAGCTTTTTCATCCACCAGGGATATCGCTTTATCAAGTTCAACCTCGTAGGTGATCTGGTTTAGCGCGATCTTTAAAATATGGTCAAAGAGTACTTTATGAAGGATCACCACGTCAAGGTTCTTATACTCCCTGGGGCCATCCTGGATCAAACGGTTACACTCCCTTTTATCCGATGATTTAAGCAGGTAAAACTTTGAGTCTTGGTAGAGCCCAAAGGCGCCAACCTCATCTTCTTTCTTCTTTAATTCGGATAACAGCAACTCTTTGCAAGAACATTCCTTTACTGAAAAACACGGAGAACAGCTATCGGCCGAAAATTTCGCGTTTTTGATAAGCCTGTGTGTTGGAAGGATACAAAGCCCCTTATCCTCAAGCGGGGTAAAATAGGTCATTATATAATTGTAGGAGTCTTTAAAATTGGCAGGCTCTTCTGCCTTCTTAAGATCCCTGAACATGCGGGCCACCTCGTAGCGATGATGCCCGTCAGCGATAAAGATATCTTTTTGTGCCAAAAATATCCCGATCTTGTCAATGGAGAGGCTGTTCGCTACGCGCCAAAGCCTGTTGGCAACCCCAGCGTCATCATAAGCTTCAAAGAAAACAGGGGTAGGCCTTATACTCTCATCAAAAAACTTCTTTATGACACTCTCCGGATCTGAAAATATGGTAAAGATAGGGCTTAAGTTCGCCTCAACTTTTTTAATGAGTTGAAGGCGGTCTTCTTTTGGCGCCTTATGCGTATGCTCATGGGGGTAAACGGACTTGCTCTCTGTATCTTCTTGAAGCCTTAAGAGAGCGATAAAACCAAGCCGCCTTTTTTCTAAAGTTTCAGATTTAAAATCCTGTTCATAAAAATATATTGCCTGTTCCTTGTCCTGTATAAGTATATTGCGCCTTAACCATTCCTGGAAGTATGCCTCGGCGCGCGTATACTTATTCTCTTCAGGCGTGTCGCCGGCAATATCTTTACCCAAGATCAGCCTTACGATGTTATAAGGGTGTTTCTGGTAAAGGTCTTCCTGAGCGCGCGAGTCAATTACGTCATAGGGCCCGGAGATGACCTTAGAGACATCATCAATTATCTCAGTATTATAGTGGACGCTTGCAAAAGGCTCTATTTTAACCATCTGTACGAATAACTCCCTGCCGAAGCCCCTGCTGTGTCAAAAAACATATCTATCAGGTCAAATTGCCGGCCCGGCACAAAAAGTTGGTGCGTCTCGTCACTTAAAGAATATAACATTATCACAAAAATACTCATAAGTAAAGCTTCCCTGCCAAAGGCCATATTTGAACCTTTTACAAACGCGCGAAGCACCAAAAATCCGAAAGGAAAATATTCCAGGAAGTGTAATAGCTTATCAGCTCCCGGGAAAAGCTCAGGGATGTATTTACCCGGCTGAGCCGATAAGACAAAAATGACGAAAGCATAAAATACAACTGGTGACCATGCCCAGAGTTGTTCTTTTTTTAACATTATCTTCAACTTTTTGGGCAATGAGAACAGTCGGGTTTCATCCCTGCGGAAGGACAGGCGGCTGGCTTAGAGGGGGAGGCTTTTCTGTAGTCGGTCGCGTAAAAACCTGAACCTTTAAAAATAAACCCTGAACCTGAACCTATGAGACGGACCACCTTCTCCTTGCCGCACTTCGGGCACGTCTTCAACGGTTCGGCTGTGATGCTCTGCGACTTCTCAAAGTGATTGTCGCAAGACCTGCATTCATATTCATATGTAGGCATCTTGATCTATCCTCCAATATCAACACCGCGCAATCGGGCGAATTCCTGCATCAATTTTCTCTCACCTGAGCTCAGATTGACGGGTATATCTACCATAACACGGATAAGTTCATCTCCGGTATCCCTAGTCCTTAGATCGGGCACACCTTTTTCTCTTAAACGGAAAACCTTACCCGAAGGAGTCCCGGCTGGTATTCTCATCTCAACCTTCCCACGCATCGTCGGAACTTCAATTTCGCATCCCAGGATAGCCTGTGCCACATCCACGCGGACTTCGCATAAGAGATCGTTATCATGGCGCTCAAAAACCGGGTGTTTTTTGACCCTGATCAAGACATAAAGATCACCCTTTCCGTCTTCTGCCTCCTCACCTTCGCCCCTGACCCTCAGTTGTGAACCAGTATCAACACCTGCCGGTATCTTGACTGATATCTTCCGCGGCGTTTTCACGCTCCCCTGGCCGTTACATCTGGAGCACGATGCGCCAATAACTTTGCCTTCGCCGCCGCACCTATTGCAGGTCTGTGTCAGATGAAAAAAACCATGCGCCGCTGTAACCTGTCCAGCGCCACGGCAAGCTGGACATACTGATCTTTTGCTTCCGGCTTTTGCCCCTGACCCTCCGCACGAAGAACAAAGTTCGTGGCGGTTTATCTGAAAAACCTTCTCACTCCCAAAAACAGCTTCGTCTAAAGAGATCTCTGTATCATACTGCAGGTCCCTGCCTCTTCTTGCGCGCCTGCCGCCGCGTCCGCCGCCTCCAAAGAGCTCCTCAAATATACTGCCGCCGAAACCTCCACCGCCTCCGAAAGCCTCTTCAAAAATACTTGAAAAATCAGCATTGCGAAAGATATCTTCCGTAGAATAACGCTGGTCAATCCCCGAATGGCCGTACTGGTCGTAGAGGCCTCGTTTTTTGTCGTCTGAAAGCACGGCATAGGCCTCAGAGACCTCCTTAAATCTCTCTTCTGCTTCTTTTTTCTTATCCGCAGACACGCGGTCAGGGTGAAACTTCATTGCAAGGGCGCGATAAGCCCTCTTTATCTCCTCAACAGAAGCTCCTTTGCTAATACCCAAGATCTCGTAATAATCCCGCGTTGTCGCCATTTATTCAGCTCTTTACAAGTTATTTTCCTACTTCTTCTTATTGCCGCCGTCTTCCTCGCGGTATTCTGCGTCAATTATGTCTTCATCTCCAGCCTTCTTAGGCTCGTCAACTGGTTCCTGCTCTTTACCACCGGCTCCTGGGCCGGCCCCTGGGCCCGAGCTTGCCTGCCCCTTTTGAGAAGCAGCCTTATAAATAACTTCTGCGAGTTTATGCGAAGCCTGCGTCAATTCTTCTGTACCTTGCTTTATGTTTTCCGTATCTTTTCCTTTCATGGCTTCTTTTAGAAGAGCGATCTTTGATTCTATTGTTTGTTTATCGTCTTCACTGACCTTATCGCCATATTCTTTCAACGACTTCTCAGTCGCGTAAATGAGGGTATCCGCCTGATTACGGACTTCAACCTCATCTTTAAGCCTCTCGTCTTCAGCGGCGAATTTCTCAGCCTCTTTTACCATCTTATCTATCTCTTCCTTAGATAATTTCTTAGGCGCCGTGATCTTGATAGATTGTTCCTTGCCGGTGCCTAAGTCTTTAGCGCTGACGTGCACTATACCGTTGGCGTCTATATCAAAACTTACCTCTACCTGAGGCACGCCTCGCGGCGCTGGAGGTATACCAACAAGATCAAACTTACCCAGTTCAACGTTGCCGTCAGCCATTTTACGTTCGCCTTGAAGGACGCGTATCGTGACCGCTGTCTGATTATCCGCAGCGGTTGAGAAGATCTGGCTTTTTCTTGTAGGTATCGTCGTATTCCTATCAATAAGACGCGTATTGATACCGCCTAAAGTCTCTATGCCAAGCGACAGAGGCGTTACATCAAGCAATAAAACATCCTTGACATCGCCCTTGATAATGGCCGCCTGAATAGCCGCGCCAAGTGCTACGCACTCCATAGGGTCTACTCCGCGTTCTATCTTCTTTCCGAAATAATCCTCAACAAACTTCTGCACGATAGGCATACGCGTCGGGCCGCCCACCATGATAATCTTATCCACATCTTTATCGCCGAACGCAACACCCTCTTTAGAAAATGCGTCTTTTGCGTCTTTTAATGCCTGCTCTAACGGCCCGCGGCATTTATCAATGATGGGGTTCACTAATTCTTCTATCTTCGCCCGGTTAATAGACAAGGTCAAGTGCTTTGGCCCGGTCGCATCAGCCGTGATAAACGGAAGATTGATATCCGTTGTCAGAGTGCTTGATAACTCTACCTTTGCCTTTTCCGCACCTTCACGCAAACGCTGAATGGCCATCTTGTCGTTTCTCAGGTCAATACCGTGCTCCCGCTTAAACTCTTTAGCGATATATTCAATAAGCACGTTGTCCATATCCGTGCCGCCAAGCTGGGTATCGCCGCTTGTAGCCATAACCTTGAAACCGCCTTCTTTCCACATTTCCATGATGGTAACATCCAGCGTGCCGCCTCCGAAGTCAAATACAAGTATCTTTAGCTCTTTTCCGGCTTTTTCAAGGCCGTAAGCTAAACACGCGGCCGTAGGCTCGTTGATGATACGAAGCACTTTTAAGCCGGCGATCTCTCCTGCGTCCTTTGTAGCAGTCCTCTGGTTATCGTCAAAATATGCCGGGCACGTAATAACAGCCTCTTCTATCTTGTCGCCAAGATAGCTTTCAGCATCCTCTTTGATCTTCTGCAGGATAAAAGCGGATATCTGCTGAGGAGTGTATTCTTTACCGAAAGTTTTGAATTTGTGGTCACTACCCATCTTGCGCTTGGCTGCCTGAATAGTGCCTTCGGCATTGATAGCTGCCTGGCGCCTCGCTGGTTCGCCGACCAGACGCTGTCCGTCTTTTGTAAAAGCGACGTAAGAAGGAAACGCCTTGCCTGAAGCAACACCCGCGCCCTCTGCAGAAGGTATGATAACAGGCCTTCCGCCTTCCATGACCGCTGCTGCCGAGTTTGAAGTCCCTAGATCAATTCCTATGACTTTTGCCATTTGATTTGCCCTCCTATTTTTTCACTTCCTTGGCTACCCTGACCTTTGCCGTCCTGATAACCCTGTCTTCTATCTTGTAGCCCTTTTGTAATTCTTCTATTACCTCTCCGTCCGCGTGCTCCGTTGTATCCGTCTGCATAAGAGCCTCATGTATATTCGGATCAAATTTTTTTCCTTGTGCCTCTATTGGACGAACACCTCTTTTTTTAAGAAGGTCATAAAGATGCGCCAAGATCATCTCAATGCCCTTTAAAAATGCCTCAAAGTTCTCCTGCTTCTTCTCTGCCGCCTCAACCGACCTTTCTAAGTCGTCTAAAATACCTAAGAGATCCACAACGATATCTTCATGCGCGAATCTTTGAAATTCCGACTTTTCCCGCTCTAAGCGCTTGCGTATGTTCTCAAAATCGGCCTGTTGCCTCAGCAACCTGTCCCAATGCTCCTTGGCACCTGCCGCCTCATTTTTTAACTGCTCATACTCTTCTTTTTTTATGACGAGCGTATCAAAGGCGTCATTTTTATCTTTGCTATTGTTATCCTTATCTTTACTATTATTTTTTTCAACCATAGCTTTCCTTAGTTTAAAACCTCTCAATGGTCCTTGTCACCACATCAGATATATAATCCATCAAAGGTATGACTTTGTCATAAGCCATGCGTTTAGGGCCTATAAGAGCCAAACGGCCGCGACGGTTATTGCCGTCTTCGTAGGCAGAAACGATAATAGAGCAATTTTCCATCTGCGGGCACTTGCACTCCTTACCTATGTAGACCCTGGTCTTATCGGAAAAATTCTGGTCCAATAAATCCATCAACTCTTCCTTGCGCTCAAGGACCTCAAGCACCCTGTGGGCCTTGCGCACATCGCTGAACTCCGGATGTTCTAATATATACCTGCCGCCCTGAGAATAGACCCTCTGAGTCTCATCGTCAAAAAAGCAAACAAAGCTGGCATAATGAGTAAAATCAGACATGATCTTAGAGGTCTCAAAGAACAGATCGTCAAGCTCTTTGACCTTTAGTTCATAGATCTTGTCTATAAAATTGATCTCTTCTTTATTCAATTTTTTCTTCTTCATGAGCACATTTATATAAAAACGGTATCCTTCATCAGTTGGCACTCTTCCAGCGGACGTGTGGGGATGCGTCAGGTAGCCAACGTCTTCTAATTCAGAAAATACATTCCTGACGCTAGCAGAGCTCAA
>JBBTLH010000021.1:12347-13044 GCA_038068755.1 Candidatus Omnitrophota bacterium | reverse complement strand
GTTATGTCAATATGGGCTATATTATAACACCCTCTTGCCCTAACTGGCAAGATTTATCCTTTCGACGAATGAGACAAATCAAACAGGACAGTTTGTCTCATTGATGGAACCCTTTTAGCCGCTGTGCAGGCTTCCGTCAATGATGCGCACAAGGCGATGCGCGTATCCGGACACCATTTCATCATGGGTGACCAAAAGTATGGTGGTTTTTTGTTCGTTATTTATCTTCCGCAGCACCTCCAGGATGTTTTTGGCATTCTCGCTGTCCAAATTCCCAGTAGGTTCATCTGCTAAAATACATTGAGGCTCGTATAATAAAGCGCGCGCTATGCAGACCCGCTGGCGCTCTCCCGCGGACAATACTTCTATGGGTACGTTTTTTTTATTTAGCATATGCAGGTACTCAAGCTGTGCCTCTGCCTTCTTGATCGTGGATGCGGGGACAATGAATCGCTGTAGGCACGAAAAGAGCATGTTCTCTAACACGGTAAAGCGGGGATAAAGATAAAAATCCTGAAACACAAAGCCTATATTTTTCCTGCGGTAAACGGCCTTGTTCCTTAAGCGCTCAAGGGGCTCGCCCCGGAAATAGATCTCGCCGCTCGTAGGCGTCAGCAGGCCTGCCAAAAGATAAAGGAGAGTGCTTTTTCCACTGCCGCTGGGGCCCTTTATCCCTAAAAATTCACCCTCAGGGACA
>JBBTLH010000021.1:3685-12337 GCA_038068755.1 Candidatus Omnitrophota bacterium | reverse complement strand
AAAATTTGCGCAAGTTATGGGTGCGGAAAATATTTTTTTGGGAGTTAGGGTCATTCACTTCTTATTGTCTCCACGGGGTCAGAATTCAATGTCGTCCATATAGGTAAGATAGCGGCAACAACAGCGCTGCCTAAGATCATCCCCACGATCTTGAGCATAAAAACGGCGTTCAAATCCGGGACAAACGCCTGGATACTGGTGAGGCCAAAAATATACCCCGTCCCTTTAAAACCCAAAAATATACCGATAGCGCCGCCTAATATTACCACGATGAGAGCTTCAAACATAAAGAGCGCTGCTATTTCTATCTTCTGCCACCCTAAGGCAAGCAGGATCGCGAGAAATTTTCTTTTTTCAAAGGCAGAGGCCACCATGGTATTCGCCAGGCCCAAAGCCACCGCGATAATAGTGATCAGGCTCACAAGAAAAGAGAATTGTTCGCCCACTACGATAAATTGCGTCTTTTCGGATATAAACGCGTCAGCCCTCATGGTTGCGGTAAGCGGAAAATCGGTTTCTATCTCTCTTGTGATATTTTCCATCATCGTTTCTGTCCGGTACGAAGGCTTCAGTCTTACGTTAATAAAACTTGCCTTTCCCGCTTCATGTATCGTCGCCTGCAAGTCTGAAAGCAGCATCACGGCCGCATACTGTTCAAAAGGACTGGTGCTTTTAAAGACCCCGACGACACGAAAGGTGACGCCCTTTATTTTTATCTGCGTTTCCTTATCTTTATCCAGGCTCCTGGCGAGGGCTTCTCCTGCCATGACCTCATTTTTGGCGGCAACAGGCCTCCTGCCGCGAAGTAGTTCAACGGCGTCAAATAAAAAACTATCAGGCTCCCATCCGAAGACAGGCACGGCAGAGGCTTTGAGCTTGTGGATATAAAGAAGTGTAGCTGTCGCGTCGCCGACAGACGAAATCCTTTTTATATCCGTCGCGATACCGGCATCCACCCTGCTCAATAGAATGCTAAGCTGCTCTTTCTCCTGGATGATGATATCTATCTGGCGTTTGCCGTAGACATCCTTAAAAGAATTTTTTATGCTCTCACCTATTCCCAGCATAATAATGCATACGCATACGCCTACGCTGATACCGCAGATGGTAAGGAGGGCGCGCGTCTTTTTCCGGAATATGTCTTTAATAAGGAAGTGGAGTATGTTCAAGAGCGGAGGATATTTTCATAGATGTCTAAGACGTCTTCGCGTTCCATGTGCAAAAAATGCCCTACGCCTTTGATGATCCTTAATTCGCAATCGGGGATCTGAGAAGCGAGGAATTTGACATCGTCTAGATCAATAATGGCGTCTTTTTCTCCGTTGAGCAGGATCGTTTTAGCCTTAATGGCCCGCAGGTTAACTATATCGCTTAATTGCTTTGAAGAGATCACAAATAATCCATGCTCGTAAAAGGCCTGCACGCTTTCTGCTTTCATGACGCGGAATTGTTTGACAATATTCTGCTTGAACCGTTCGGGGAGCGTCTCTCCGAAACTCTTTATCAATGTTTGAGCCATCTGGTCGCGGTCGCTTAAGTCTACGCGAGAGCCTTGTTTAATGGTTTCTACCATTTTCTTATTCGGCTTTGTCCCCAGGCTCGCCAATATCAGCCTTTTTACCCTGTCGCGATGTTTAGCCGCGAATGCCACGGCGATGACGCCGCCCCATGATGCGGCGCATATCGTCGCGTCCCGGCTTAAGGCCGTCTTATCCATCATGGCTGACAAGATCTCTACCTGCTCATCCAGCGTTACCTGTACAGGGCCGGAAATGATCTTGGCTTTTCCCTGATTAGGAAAATCAAAAAGGATTATTCTGTAATCGCGCGCGAAACGGACGATAAAAGTCTGCCACATCGCCATAGACTGCTGTACGCCGTTGATAAATATAAGCTGGGGCCCTTTATTTTCGTACACCCTGTAGGGTATCAAAAATCTCCCCGTCTTTAACACATCTTTTATGCCCGGCACAGCAGCTTTCATCAAATATCTCCCTAAAGATTAATCATACACTAAATATAAGTAGAGCATTGTTGTGCGCGGATTGCAAGAATTATCTAAAGTTTACCCCGTTAGAGAACAAAGTTCTCTAACGGGGTTTACGCAAACGAACCCGCATCATTACACCACGTTGTTCGCAGACGCATTGCCTGAATTGAGTTTCGGCAATTGTGTTTTTAAGCAGAGTGTCATATTCTTTCTGCGAAAACCCGTGGATGCCCAGTATCAACCTTACCACAGAATATAGAGGAAAGACCCTGGCGATCCCAACAGTGTAGGTATTTATATCTTCATTGGAAGCTCCTGAAAAGCCGTCGTAGATCCATGCTTCGCATCCGGGTTTCAGGCACCGGTATATCTCATCAATAATCCTAACAGGGCGTTTCCAATGGTGCAGCGAGTCAGTGCTGATAATCATGTCAAAAACATTATCGTCAAATGAAAGGGCATTGGCATCCATTACCTTGAAATCTACATTAGTCAGCTCATATTTTTTCTTATTTCTTTGGGCGATCTCTATCATTTTTTCGCTTACATCTATACCGGTGATACGCGCGGACGCAATGAGCTTGCCTATCTCAAGAGACAGTATGCCCGGGCCTGTCCCTATATCAAGAATTGCCCCCTTTGCTGTTGCAGAGACATCCTGGGCCATCAACCTGTACTGCGGCATAAAGATCTTTGCAGGGCCTGCCGCATAGGAAATAGCTTCAAAAAACGACATCTTCTCTGGCTGTATTTTACGCAGTATACTGATCATCACTTATTCGGGATGCCTTTCTTTAAAATTAATAATAAGCGAAATAAGCCTGTCAATAAGGCGAGCCCCCAACCCCCTTCCTAATTTGAAATTTATAATTCCTGCATTCAGCTGCATCCCGGCCATTGTCCCGATATCCATCTTGCAGAATGATTGGCGGAATGCGGAGCATGTTAGGACTCGCGGCAAAATAAACGTAAACGCGCCTGTTATAGTCTCTATTACACCTACGGAAAGCAGAGATCTCTTGTTCTCTTTTGAGGTATACGCATAATGATAATAAGAGTTACACCGATCGGCACAATATGAATTACAAATAGCGATGACCCCGCTTTTGCTTTCGCGCAACACATCTTTAAGAAGGCCGACTCTGCGGGAATCTTGAGGAGTCAGGCAAATAAAATCATACTTGCCGCTGTCCTCAAGATACATGCTCAGAGTTTCACGGGGAGTAAGCAGCTTATGCGGCGATACATACTTTGTGCAAGAGCTAACGTAAACAAGCTTGTTTCCATACATTTGGCGGATGCAATCTTCAAGAAGCTTATTGTTAAGGATGACGCCGTTTTTCACTCCATATTTTTGGGAAGAGGCAGCCAGCCACTTGACCGGATACAAGTTCTCTTCATTTAATTCTTCTCGGGCTACAAACATATTTGTAAAAGCCAGGCGGAAAGAGATGCCGTTTTGATTCGCCCGGTCCAGGGTTTCATAAAATTTAGACGAAACCCTTGAAAGTTGCCTTTTAGTCAACGCGAAAAATGGCCTATCCCAGAGAAAAAGCCCGTCTAAAGAGTAATTAAATCTGCCGCCGTTTAACGGAGAGTTTGGAGCTCCTCCATACAAAACTATATCAATATCCTCCAGCCGGTTAAGCTTGGCCAAATGCCCAATAGAACTGGAATATAATGGGATTTCTATTGAATATTTTTTTCGCATGGGAAGAGCTTGCTCAATGAGACAAAGTGAACAGGACACTTTGTCTCACTATTTTTTATTTAAATATTCAAATGCCCAGCGGTAAAAGCGTTCGGCCTGCTTGAAGATATCCGATGCCTCGCTTTCACGGAATTCCCTGCTTTCATAAGCAATGATGTTCTTTTTGGCAATAATCCGGCGAACCATTGTCACTTGCTTCTCTATTCCTGCAATAGGAGCGCTAGCCAACAATTCAAGTGTCCGAATATGGTCATCTTCTGCCGCACGAATACCTTGTGATTTTACCAATAGCGCATCGCAAACAGATATAACACAATACACGGCATTTAACCCTACGGCTGCCCACATGCGGTTTTTAAAGGCGTGTCCCATGACTTCGTAAAATTCTTCCGCCTTGTTCCAATACCCAACATATTCACTCTGTTCAACGGCTCTTGTTCTTAAATGTTTCATCATCGCAAAAGCTTCTCCAATCTGTCACCATAAATGAGCTGATACGCCTTAAGAATATTTGATACGGCCCCTGTCTTCATTTTTGCCTTGCTTCGAAATTCCAAAACACTATTCACATAGGGAGCAATAGGGTTCCCCCAGCCGGAAGAAATGCGCTCGTCTATCTTAAAAAAAAGATCTTCCACATTTTTCTTGTCTTTTGCGGTTTTTACGACGACTAACAGATCAACATCGCTTGAAGGCCCTTCTGTCTTTTCATATATACTGCCGAAAAGAGCGATGCTTAAGATATCGTTTTTTAAAGAAGACCGCTTTATGGATACGATGATGGCTTTCAACAACCGGTCTTTTAACATCTCTTCTGCGCCAAACAAATCCTTTAAAATACCGCTTATCAAATGTTCCTTATTCAGACGAAACAAATAAGTTTTACCAACCACCCTCATAAAAAGAAGCCCTTCTTTCATAAGGCCCTGAAGGACTTCATGAGCGGTCTTCGGCGTGACGGCGGCCATTTTGGCTGTCTGCCGGCCGCTTAACTCTCCACCGGCCCTACAGAAAATGCGTAAGACGCGAATGTTGATTTTACTGCTTAAGATCTTATCCAAAGGATAGTTGAGGCGCATATATGTTTCCTCATATAAACACGTGTTTACTTATGTAAACAATATTACCTTATTCTCCATCTTTTGTCAACTATAATTGAAGCGCCGTTCTTTAGAGATACTTTCCGAGAGCTGACTTCTTTAACAATTTGGCACCGCCCTTGATCAGCGCCATTTTATTCTTTCTGGTCAAACGCTTGATTTGGGCTTCACGCTTAAGAGCTTCTGATTTGACAGGCTGTTTTTCCCGGTAAACAATATCAATCGCTCCAAAAGAATGCGTATAGCTTCCGCCTTTACCTTTGCGATGCTCGTCGAGCCTTCGCTGCAAGTTATTGGTTATGCCGGTATAAAGGCTTCCATTTTTGCACTGAACAATATACACATACCACATATTTATGCCCTCCGACTCTCTCATCGCTTGCGCTCGTCGTTCGCTCAGGATGGCCCGACAAAAAACCCGCTTGCCCGCCCACAGAAAACTAATGGCTTGTGGTGAGCGAGCGAAGCGAGTCAAACCACTGCCCCTATTGGACGAGCTTCGCAACTGGCTACTAAGCGCAAAGCCTATGCAAACTGAAATTTTTTGTGGGATCGAATGTTGCGCCCGATAATACGTCTTGCACTCTGTCCAACGGGAACCGCGGTAAACCTTATGGTTAAACCAATAAAAAGCAGTATCTTTTCCAGCGTCATCATATTGCTAAAATCTCCGTTTTCTATCTTGGAGATATGCTGCTGGCTGACATCTGCCTTCCTTGCCAAATCTTCTTGTGTGAGATTGTATTTGATGCGGTAATTGACAATCCGCTTAACAATTTCAAGCTTCTGCTCTTCCAGTTCATATAATTCCTTAAAATAAGGATCTTTGAGTTTTTCTTTAAGATGATCACTAACTCGTTCAATTTTCATTCTATCACCTCTTCCTATTTTCCAAATTTTTTCAAAAATACTTTTCTTCTTTCTTGCGCAACGCTCTTTTCTCTTGTAGGTATTTTATCCGACTTTTTCACAAAGCCGTTCGTGAATATGGTTTTGTCTTGGCGAAAGAAAAAATATAAAATTCTTATTCCTCCCTCTTTCCCTATAAACCTCAGCTCAAATATATCATCCCCGATGTATTTCGCATGCGGCTGAGGCAATCTATGTCCGAACTCTTCTAGCAATCCTTTGACAAAGAAAAACTTCCTTTGTGTGCTGCCATCCAAAGAATCGATGAAATCTCTGACCGGCGACTTTCCTGATTCGGTGCAAAAATAATAAGTTGTAACGGCCATCGAACCCCTTTATTGATCCATTGAAAGTATACAACTAAATAGTTGTATTGTCAAGAGGAAAAAACTGCCCCTATTGGACGAGCTTCGCAACTGGTTATATTTAAAAGAAGCAGAAAATGCCTTTAAAGAACCAACCTTGGTTGCTTAAGCTGTTTCTTTACTTTGGTACAAATGGTCATTTGTTACATAAACCAATTGATAGATTCAACTTTCTTATTAGTTTTATCAAGCCAAATAACCAATCCACCTTTACCTGTAAAAAGACATCTAAAATTAAAAGGACCATCTATTGCGATTATAAACCATACTCTATTATATTACTCAAATCTACTCCATCTAGAAATATGTAAACGCTTTTTATTCGTCCCAATAAAGGAAGGTACCTGTTCCTCCGGCATTCCTACTCTTAGTTCCTTTTTTATCATATCAGCTCTCTTTGTATAAACATTATAAGCCCAATTGTCTCTCAAGGTTAATCCAATAAATAATAGAACGGGGACAAATATCATTATGTATGCCGCTATCTTTTTATTTCTCTTGAATAATAAAAATAGAGTAATGATATAGAGTAAAATCGGAATGCAAATCACTATTAATAACATTGCAGAAAACATCTTGCCTCCTTTTCAACAATTATACCGCTTACATTTCAAAATGACACAAAAGAACACTCTGCAATATATTCTATCACAGAGGTTTGAAAAATAAAATTGCCCCGCATGGATTCGAACCATGATTAACTGGTCCAGAGCCAGTCGTGCTACCTTTACACTACAGGGCAAAATGACTTCTATTTAGGGTACATCCTTACATTTTGCCCGTGCCGAGACGCGATAACATCCTGCGCCGAGGCCAGGGCAATAATCTATACGGAATTTTGTAAAAGGCAGGAAAACCGGCCGGCTATTTTTTCTCTTTTTGTTTTGATTCTACATACCTGCCTCCGGATTATTTTAACCCTGGGCGGTAAGTTTCACAAAATCAGCTATGGCGGCCCTGTCTTTTTCGGCTATCTTGGTAAATTCTATACCTATGCGGTATTTATTTTTTCCGAGATCTGCCCTGTTGACCACGTTGCCTTCTATTTTCATTTTGGTTATAATCTTGCCGTCAATACGGTAAGGTGTGACCAGGGTAAAATCAAATTCAAGAGCGGTGGCCGTGGGTAGGCCAGAACTTGATATGATGGCCATGCCTCCTTTGCTTAGATCAACCATGTCGGCATCAGCCTGTTTGTTTTCAACGCTCATATGCACTTCCAGGGGTTTGCAGACCAAAAAACCTACTATAAAACTGACCTTTACCCTTTTGTCCTTTCTTCTGTCGGGCCCACCATATGAAATACTCATATTCACTCTCCTTGCCGCTGTTCAAAACTCAGCGAACGCTGCTTTTTAGCGTTCCTACCACGCAGAACCTCATCTTACGCCATGAGCCAAAATTCTACCACGCATGGTCTCTAAACCACTGGTCCGCGTCTTTAATGTCGCGCCAGGCGCCTTTGGCTGTCTCGCAGCCGCAGAGCATAACAAAGCTCGCAAGGCAAATAGCTATGGCGAATACGCTAAGAAAAACTTTCTTTTTTTTCATACGCCCTCTTTCTTAAAAAGGTTAATGGCGCGCTCAATCCTTTCAGCGGTGCGTTCTCTACCCAGAGCCTCTATCAGCTCAAACATGCCAGGCCCGCCGGTCCTGCCGCTTAACACTAACCGGAGAGGATGGATCAAATGTTTTACCGTCACACCAAGCTCTACGACAGCGGCCCTGAAGGCCTCTTCTATTTCCGCGGCGCTGAAATCGCGAAGAGCGTTAAATCTGTCCTTGAGCAATACAAATTCCCGCGTTAAGTCTTGCGAAAAAAACTTCTCTGCCGCATCTTTATCAAACTCAACCTCTTTGACAAAGAAAGGCTTAAGGCCTTCTGCCAACTCAACTAAAGTCTCTGCCCGCTCACGGTATAATTTTAATATAGAAACAAGGGTTTTTCCATCAAAATTACCGTCTTTGACAAATGGCTGCTCGCTCAAGAAAGGCTTCAACAGGCCTGAGAGCTTTTCAAGATCACAGCTTCTGATGTGCCGGCCGTTCAACCATAGGAGCTTTTCCATATCAAAGGCCGCGGCGGTCTTATTCGCGTTCATGATATCAAATTTTAAAACAGCCTCGGACAAAGAGATGATCTCCTGATCGTTGCCGGGCGACCAGCCTAAGAGCATAAGATAATTAACGAGCCCTGCAGCTAAAAATCCCATACGCCGGTATTCGGTGATGGCTGTGGCTCCGGCTCGTTTAGACATCCTGCCGCCGCCTGAGCCTAATATCATCGGGATATGGGCAAATTGCGGTATCTTATAGCCCAGCGCTTCATAGATAACGAGTTGTTTTGGCGTATTTGAAATATGGTCATCCCCGCGAATAATGTGCGTGACCTGCATATCGTTGTCATCTACGACGCAGGCAAAGTTATACGTCGGCGACTGGTCAGATTTTATCAATACCTGATCTTTGATAAGCGCGGTGTCAAAAGAGATGGCTCCGTGTATCATATCGTCTATCCGGACCGTTTGCTGCGGCATCTTCAATATCACGGCGCCTGAGCCGTCTTGGGCCTTATAG
>JBBTLH010000021.1:0-3675 GCA_038068755.1 Candidatus Omnitrophota bacterium | reverse complement strand
TTGCCCTCGTCTAAAAGTCTTAAAGCCACGGCGCGGTATATCTGGAAACGCTCGCTCTGGTAATAGAGTTCATCCCAGTCCAGGCCGAGCCATTTGAGGCTCTCTAAGATCTCTGCCAAATATTCTTTTTTAGAACGCTCCTGGTCAGTGTCTTCTATCCTGAGGATAAAGGAGGCCTTATGGTGGCGGGCGAATAACCAGTTAAAGAGGCATGTGTGCGCGCCGCCGATATGCAGATATCCGGTCGGGCTGGGAGCAAACCTGACTTTCATTTTCGCTCCTTCTGCGCGAAGAAAAAACCTTCTTCAAGAGCGCGCTTATTGATAGCGATGAGTTTATCCTTTTGCGCCAATACCTCTTCAATGGCCTTTTCCATGGTAGAGAGAGAAATAATCTTCTTCTTCCCCAGATAAACCCCGATTGCAACGGTATTAGCTACCTTGTCTAATCCTAATTTTGAGGCCATCCCGGTCATAGGGCAATTGACGACATCCAGCCGCCGCGACGTGGCCTTGCACTCCGCCAAAGACGAGTTAACCAGAAGCAAACCATTGTTGCGTATGGAATTTTTAAATTTTTTTAGCGACGGCTCGTTCAAAATAATAAGGGTATCGGCTTTGTCTACGTAGGGAGACGGTATCGCTGAGTCTGAAATTATCACCATGCAATGAGCTGTGCCGCCGCGGACTTCCGCGCCGTAAGTCGGCAGCCATGTAACAAACTTACCTTCGCGCATAGCCGAAAGCGCAAGCACCTTGCCCATGGCCATGATGCCCTGTCCGCCGGAACCCGCGCAGATTATTTTCTCGGTCATATAAAAATTGTTTCTCTACAGGCTTACGCCTGTAGAATTCATTCCCCGCGCGTAAGCGTGGGGTGCCTTCACACTACTTTAGCTTCCCAGTCACAAAATATTTCGACATGACCTCGTCAACCCATTTGAGAGCCTCCTGCGGCGTCTTGTACCAATACGTCGGGCACATGGAAAGGACCTCAACCATAGAAAAACCCTTGCCCTGAAGCTGATTTTCAAAAGCCTGTTTTATGGCCCTCTTGGTGTTAAAGGCCTCTTTGGGATTGCTTAGCGACGTGCGCTCCACAGAATAAACGCCGTCTAAAATGGAGAGCATCTCTGAGATCTTTAATGGATAACCCTCGACCCTGGAATCGCGGCCTAAAGGCGTTGTCGCTGTCTTTTGAGATAAAAGTGTCGTAGGCGCCATCTGGCCTCCGGTCATGCCGTAGACCGCGTTGTTGACAAAGATAACCGTCAGATTCTCGCCTCTGTTTGCCGCGTGTATGGTCTCTGCTGTCCCGATAGCAGCCAAGTCTCCGTCGCCCTGGTATGTAAAGACAACCTTGTCCGGCTGACACCTCTTTATAGCCGTAGCCACGGCCAGGGCGCGGCCATGCGCGGCCTCAGCGCAATCAAACTGCCAATAATCATACGCGATGACAGCGCAGCCTACAGGCGCTATAGCGATAGTCTTTTCCCTGGCCCCAAGCTCGTCTATTGCTTCCGCCACCATGCGGTGCAATATGCCATGGCCGCAGCCCGCGCAGTAATGGGTCGCGGTGTCGTAAAGAGATTCGGGCCTCTTATAATTTTTGGGCATGTTTATTATTGTGTTATGCAAAACCAATGGAAACTTCTTTGCCCACGGAACTTTTTGCCGTCTGCTGCGGCTTAGGGCTCTCTCGTTTCGCCCGACATTGTGTCGGGCACTTCGCTTGCCCTAACTCCTTGCAGACTTTTGCCAAAAAGTTCCTGATTGTGGGCTTAAAGAACCTTCCATTACTTTTGCGTCATTCAATAGTAGTTAAAATCTTGAGTATTTCTCTTTCTACCTGTTTCTGCGTAGGGACGCCTCCTCCGGAGCGCCCGTAAAAACCGACGCGCGCCCCGCAGCCGACTGAGAGCCTGACATCCTCCACCATCTGGCCGTAAGACATCTCTACGACTAAGAATTTTTTTATTTTTACCGATAGCCGCGCCAGCTCTTTGGCGGGAAACGGCCAGAGAGAAACAGGCCTGAATAATCCGACGCGTTTACCTTGCTTGCGCAAATTCGCGACCGCTGCCTGCGCTATGCGCGCCATAGACCCATAGGCCACAACGATAGCACGCGCGTCTTCTAAATAGCTGCCTTCAAAACGCTGTTCTTTTGCTATAATGCGGCGATATTTTTTTTGCAAAAGGATATTATGCTTTTCAACATCTCCGTATTTAAAGTAGAGCGACTGGACGATATTCGGCTTTCTATTCCTGGCGCCTGTCAGGGCCCAGGGTTTTTCTACGCTCACCATTGGTTCGCTTTCATCAAATTCCAGGCCCTCCATCATCTGACCTAAAATGCCGTCGGATAATATCATGGACATGACCCTGTACCGGTCTGCGAGTTCAAAGGCAAGTCTGGTTAAGTCAAAAGACTCCTGAATACTCCATGGTGCCAATACGATCATATGATAATCGCCGTGGCCGCCGCCTTTGGTGGCCTGAAAATAATCCGACTGCGCCGGCCAGATATTGCCTAAGCCGGGGCCGGCGCGCATGACATTGATCGCGACCGCTGGCAATTGCGCGCCGGAGATATAAGAGATGCCTTCCTGCTTTAAGCTTATGCCCGGCGAAGACGAGCTGGTCATGGCGCGCACGCCGCTGGCAGACGCGCCGTAGACCATGCTTATCGCCGCTAATTCCGACTCCGACTGAATAAAAATGCCGCCTCTTTTCGGAAGCTCACTTGCCATATAGGCGATCAATTCATTCTGGGGCGTTATAGGATAGCCGGCGTAAAACTTGCAGCCCGCTCTTATGGCCGCTTCTCCCATAGCCTCATTGCCTGATATCAAAATTTTTTTCTTCATATGATCTCAATACAACAATCCGGGCACATAAGGTAACAGATGCCGCAGCCCGTGCAATTATCTTCGGTTATTATGACGGCCGGCGAGACGCCGCTTTCATTTAGTGTTTTATCAAGGGTTATATTTTTTTTAGGGCAAAAAATGATACAGTACTGGCAACCTTTGCATCGCTTTCTATTTATTTTTATTTTAGCCATTAATTTACTCTTTGCTCTATGTCTGCAAATTACCTCTACTTGTGCAGTGCCTCTTTGGCCGCAGCCGCGATCTGGCGGGGCCCGAGGCCATACTTTTCAAGAAGGGCTTTTCGTTTATCAAATGTTATGAACTCGTTAGGCAACCCTAAGCGTTTAAATGTACTGTGCGCCTGATGTAGGCGGCCGCCTGTTTCTAAAACCTCTAAAACGGCGCTGCCAAAACCGCCCTTTAAGACGCCTTCCTCAATGGTCAAAAAGGCGCGGCATCGCGCGTAGAGCTCAAAAATCAATGTCTCGTCAATCGGTTTCACAAAGCGCGCGTTGACCACTGTCGCGCTGATCTTTTCGTTCTGTAGTATGTCGGCTGCTGCCAGGGCCGGATATACCATGCTCCCCAAAGCAAAAAGAACGACATCGCCGCCCTCCCTTAAAATTTCTGCCTTACCAAATTGCACAGGAGAAAAAGCTAATTGCCCGGGCCTGACATTTGCCGCGTCTTTAGGATAGCGGATGGACACTGGGCCTTGTTGGCTTTGAGCAAAAGCGAGCATCGCCTCAAGGTCCTCTTTGTCAGCCGCTGCCATTACAGCGAGGTTCGGCATATGCCTCA
>JBBTLH010000020.1:0-15595 GCA_038068755.1 Candidatus Omnitrophota bacterium | reverse complement strand
CGCGACGCGCTCAAGCTCGCCAAACAAGAATTCGGCGTAGAATACACCATCAACCCGTCGCTATTTTTGGCGGAAAAACCGGCCGTCAGGGAAAAACAGCCGGAGCGCGCAAAAACCAAAGAAGAATTCTTTTTAAATCCGAAGTACACTTTTGATAATTTTGTCGTCGGCCCGTCCAACAGGTTCACCAATGCCGCCTGTCTCTCAATCGCTGAAGCTCCTGCCAAGGCCTACAACCCGTTATTTATTTACGGCAAGGTAGGATTAGGCAAGACCCACATCATGCAAGCCATCTGTCATAGCATCAGACAACGCAATCCTGCGACAAAATTTTACTATACCCCTACGGAAAAATTCACCAACGAGCTGATATCATCCATACAACACAAGACTACCCAGGCGTTCCGGGACAAATTCCGAAATGTGGACGTGCTCTTGATTGATGATATACACTTTATCGCCAACAAAGAAGCCACGCAGGAAGAATTCTTCCACACCTTTAACGCGCTTTACGACAGCCACAAACAGATCATCATCTCTTCGGACCGGCCGCCAAAAGAGATCGCAAAGTTGGAGGAGAGGCTGGTTTCGCGATTCAGTTGGGGCCTGGTCACAGACATCCAGCCGCCGGACCTTGAAACACGCATAGCCATATTAAAGAAAAAGGTTGAGAACGAAACCACCAAAATCCCGGATGACGTCCTATTTTTTATCGCCGAAACCATAAAGACCAATATCCGGGAATTAGAGGGCGCCCTTATCCGGGTCATGGCTTATTCTCTCCTTGAGGAAAAAAAGATTTCCCTGGAAATGGCCAAAAATATATTAAAAGACCTGTTGCGCGAAACCTTAAAGCTGATCTCGGTTGAAGACATCCAAAAAGCTGTCTGCGCATACTATAAAATTGACCCCAAAGACCTAAAAACAAAGAAAAGGATAAAAAACATAGTCTTGTCCCGGCAGATCGCTATGTATATCACAAGAGAATTAACAGCTTTGTCTTTGCCTGAGATTGGGCAGGCCTTTGGCGGCAAAGACCACACTACTGTCTTGCATTCATTTAAAAAAATAAAATCTGCCCTTGCGCACGACAGTCAGTTAAAACAGGCTATTGAAAGGATTATTCTGGATATTAAGTCTGAATCAAGTATTTTAAAGTAGTTACACACAGGTTAAATTATTGCTTCTGGTTTAATTAAATACGGTTATGGTGTTTTCAACAGAATCCAAATGCCCTACTAATACTACGGGTTATATTTTAATATAATAGAACCAGGAGCTTTTATGGAGGCGTATGTATGAAGATCAAGATAGACAAAGGAGAACTATTAAAAGGGGTGCAGGTCGCAGGGAATATTATAACACCCAAAAACGTGCTACCCATACTCTCAAACATTTTATTTGAAACGACAAAAAATAAAATTAAACTTACCACAACTGACTTAGATATAGGAATATCCATCACACTTGACGCAGAAATTATTGAACCCGGGGCGATCACCATTCCAACTAAAAGGTTAAGTGATATTATTAAAGAGTTACCGTCCGGCATAGTACAACTAACCACAAAGAAAAACAATATTGTGGATATCCAGTTAGAAAACTGTGAATTCCGGTTAATAGGGTTACCAAAGGAAGAATTCCCAAAACTTCCGGAATTAAAAGACAAGGAAGTGTTGGAATTAGATCAAGATGTGTTAAAAGACATGTTATATCTCACATCTTTTGCTGTTTCTCACGAAGAGACCCGATATGTGTTGAACGGGCTGTTGTTGGAGATCAAGGCCGGGCAAGGAGGGGGCCAGGCTGTTATCAAGTTGGTGGGAACAGATGGCCGCAGGCTTGCGGTAGTAGAGAAAAAATTAGATCTAAAAGTACATAAAGACATTAAAATAATCATTCCGCATAAGTCTATTCAGGAGCTTCTGCGCAACCTTAAGGGGGAAGGAGTGGTTTCTTTGGTAGTTGGGCAAAACCAGGTATTTTTTGAAATGGACGGCATAGTTCTTATATCGCGCCTTATTGAGGGTGACTTTCCTGATTATAACAAGGTCATACCAGGCGTCTCCAGCACCAGGATCCAATTAGAGAAGGAAAGGTTTATTTTGGTGTTAAGGAGGGCTAATCTGTTGACCACGCCTGATTTTCAGGCTGTAAAATTTGAGGTGTTTAAAAACAAGCTGGTCGTTTCAAAGTCAACTCCCGATATAGGCGAATTTAAAGAAGAGATACCTTTGGAGTATAACGGCAAGGAGCTTGTGATCGGGTTCAACCCGAACTATTTTTTGGAGATGCTCAAGAACTGGCGCCAGGACTCATTTAGCCTGGAGTTTTATGACGCCGAGAAACCCGGCGTGATACGGTCTGACGAATACGTCTACATCGTGCAGCCCATGAGGCTGGGTTCGTAAGATTATTAGTGGTGAGTGTTTTATGGACCAGATAAAAGACGTCTTGCATAGTGTTATACGCGACTTAATGAAGCAGAAGAAGGGCGTAGATTTTCAAAAAGCCCGGGATGTCTTAAAAAAGGCCATAGGTTCAAAAGCATTCGCGCACACGCAGATAGTTTATTTGACAAAAGATAAAATTAGGGTTAATGTAGATAGCTCAAGCAGGCTATACGATTTAAATTTAAGAAAAGAGCGCATCGCCCGGGAAATAAGCGAAGCATTGCGAATAAAAGACATCAGGTTCAGGCTTGGAGATGTAGCAAAGAGGGGCTAGGCTTAGTGTATGGCAGAGATAAAAAAATACGACGCCACAACAATACAGGTTTTAGAAGGCACAGACGCTGTCCGTATGCGCCCGGCGATGTATATCGGCGACACGACGAGCCGCGGGCTGCACCATTTGGTCTACGAAGTCGTGGACAACTCCGTGGACGAGGCGCTCGGCGGCTTTTGCAAGAATATTACAGTCATTGTCCACCAGAACCAGAGCGTCAGCGTAATTGACGACGGGCGCGGCATCCCCGTAGATATTCACGCCACGGAAAAGAAGCCGGCGGTAGAAGTCGTCCTTACCACTCTTCACGCCGGGGGTAAGTTTGACCACCGCGTCTATAAAGTCTCGGGCGGCCTGCACGGTGTAGGTGTCAGTGTTGTCAACGCGCTGGCAGAATGGCTTGAAGTAGAAATTAAAAGAGAAGGAAAGATATATCATCAGCGCTACGAGCGCGGTAGAACAGCCTCTAAGCTTACCACCATAGGCAAGGCCAAGACCACGGGCACCAAGGTCACGTTCAAACCAGACAAGCAGATATTTAAATCCATTGAGATGACTTATGACGTTTTGGCCAGCCGTCTCCGCGAACTGGCGTTTTTGAACAAAGGGCTGTCCATCAAGCTTTTGGATGAGCGCACGGACAAAGAGGCGGAGTTCTGTTTTAACGGCGGCATCATTTCGTTCGTTGAGTACTTAAACAAGAACAAAAACTTATTACACAATAAAGTCCTCTATTGCGAGAAGGCCGGCGACGACATGGTGCTGGAGCTTGGCATGCAATATAACGACAGCTACGCGGAGAACATATTTGCTTACGCCAACAATATCAACACCATTGAGGGAGGAACGCACTTAAGCGGCTTTAAATCCGCGCTGACCCGCGCCATCAACCAGTACGTAAAAAACAAGAACCTTTTGAAAGACACAAGCGCCAGTATTTCCGGAGACGACGTCAGGGAAGGCCTGACCGCCATCGTCAGTTTAAAGCTCCCTAACCCGCAGTTTGAGGGCCAGACCAAGACCAAGCTCGGCAATTCCGAGGCAGAAGGATTTGTGGCGTCCCAGACCTTTGATTTTCTCTCAAGCTTTTTTGAGGAAAATCCCCCTGTTGCCAATAAGATAGTTGAGAAAGCGGTTTTAGCTGCCCGCGCCAGAGACGCGGCAAGGAAGGCGCGCGAGCTCACGCGCAGAAAAGGCGCGCTGGAGGGGCTGTCTCTTCCCGGCAAGCTTGCGGATTGCTCCGAAACAGACGCCACCATGTCAGAAATATTCATCGTGGAAGGCGACAGCGCCGGAGGATGTTGGTCGGGTGAGACAAAGGTTGCTTTGGCTGACGGCAGAGATCTTTCTTTCAAAGAGTTAGTGGAGGAAGATAAACAAGGCAAGAAGAATTTTTGCTACACTATGCGCAATAATGGACATATCAATATCGCGCCCATCTTGAATCCCCGAAGAACTAAAAAAAATGCAGAAGTGATCAAGATAGTTTTGGATAATGGAGCAGAGCTGAAGTGTACCCCGGCTCATTTGTTTCGGCTCGTCGATGGCAGCTATATTCCGGCTATTCAACTGACACCTCAACACAGCATAGCTCCGCTGCACAGAACAATATCCAAGAAAGAAGGCAGATGGAGCTTAGATGGCTACGAAATGGTTTTTGACCCCGCGCCTAAAAGATGGATATACACCCACGTCTTAGCGGACATCTTTAATTTAGCGAATAATATTTATGCGTCTGCTGAAGGGAAGCACCGCCACCACACAGATTTTAATAAACGGAATAATAGCCCGGCCAATATACGACGCGTTTCTTATGAACAGCATATGCAACTTCATTATAAACATCTAGAACACACTCTGCACCGGCCCGATGTAAAAAGAAGGTCTGCAGAAAAAAAACAAACAGACGCATATAGGGCGATGGCTCGTCACAAGACCCTTGAAAAGAGAGATTTGTTTAGCAAAAACGCAAAAAACCAATGGGCAAATCCGGCGTATAAAAATTTTATGGTGAAAAAGTTTTTAGAATTTTATCACACGCATCCTGATTATCAAAAGCAAAATGCGGGGATACTGGATGCTGAACAAAAGAAGTACTGGTCAAAGGAAGAACACAGAAACCAACAGGCCGATAGGGTGAGTAAGTATTTTCAGGAGCATCCTGAACATAGACAGGCGCATAGCAATATGGCAAAGGAGCAATGGCAGAACACAGATCTTGTGCAATGGCGCAAAGATAAGACGCGTGAACAATGGACGCCAGCATTCAGGAAGAAAAGAAGGGCGGCCTACGACCGCACCTATCTGGATGCAAGTCTTGCTTTTGCGCGGATGATTTTTGACAAGCATGGCGGCCGAATCGATCAATATGATGAGGAGAGAAACAATCTGCCCAAGAAAAATACTAATTTAGTGAAACTAAACACTTTGAAAAACCGATTTTTCAAAGGTAGCGATGAGGGTTTGCTTGAGGCTGTAAAAAACTATAATCACAAGATCAAATACATTGAAAAGCTATCTGAGAGGCTGGATGTTTACGACATAGAGGTGCCCATAACGCACAACTTTGCTTTGGCTAGCGGCATTTTTGTGCACAATAGCGCAAAACAGGGCAGGGACAGAAGGTTCCAGGCTATTTTGCCTATCAAGGGCAAGATCCTGAATGTTGAAAAGTCAAGGCTGGACAAGATCCTGGCCAACGAAGAAATCCGCACTATTATCACCGCTTTGGGCACAGGAGTTGGTGAAGAATTCTCCATAGAGAAGCTGCGTTACCACAAGATCGTCATAATGTGCGATGCAGACGTGGATGGTTCGCATATTCGCACCCTGCTTTTGACACTGTTTTTAAGACAGTTGCCCAAGCTGATAGAGGGCGGATTCGTCTATATAGCCCAGCCGCCACTTTATAGGGTAAAAAGGGGTCCAAGAGAGGAATATATTCAAACAGAAGATCAGATGAACCAATTGATGTTAGACCTTGGAAGAGAAGGCATTAAGTTTACGATTTTATCGGAAAAGAAGACGCTCAACGATCCTCAATTCAGAGAACTTCTGGAATATTTGGTTGATCTTGAAAGATTTAACCATATTTTAGAGAAAAAGGGAGTAGATTTTAGAAAAATGATTGAAAATAGGAACAAAAAAACCAAAAAACTACCTATTTATGTGGCAAAAGTGGAGCAAGTAGCCCATTATTTGTATTCAGATGCTGAATTAGCAAAGCTTTCAAATACCGCCAAATGTGAAAAAGATCGCCCTGGCGAGTTTGATCATGTAGGGATCTATGACACCGAAGATATTGAAAAGATAATCTCAAATATAGAGAAGTTTGGCATATCTATTGAAGCGTATTTTACCCCGGAAGGGAAGAAACTTAAGCCGCGCTTCAGGCTTTCCAATGATGACGATTTTGATTTTTTTGTATTGCCTGAGGTGCTCGGGCATGTAAAAGATCAAGCGCGCAAAGGCATGAATATACAAAGGTATAAAGGCTTGGGCGAAATGAACCCGCATCAGCTTTGGGAGACTACCATGGATCCCGAAAAGAGGACGATTTTAAAGGTGGCGCTGGAAGACGCCATAGCGACTGACGAGATCTTTACGATACTTATGGGAGACCAGGTAGAGCCGCGGCGGGATTTCATTGAAAAGAACGCGCATCTGGTGCGCAATCTTGATGTGTAGTAATTTTGAACACCAAAATGTACTAATCTAGTGAAATCCCCGCGATTTTTGCGGGGAAGGGGGGTGTCATGAGCAATAGCGATGCAGGCGCGCTTCACCCGATTGCGATCTTAAAAGAGTCGGTGGCAGGGTGGTTAAAAAATCTTGTCCCTTTGGTGCTGCTTTATAGCGTCAATGTTGTTTTATCATTGATGTTAAAGTCCACCAACGAGATGACGGCTGCATCCATTAGTATAGTCAAGCCGTGGGTAGTCTCCGTGGTCGTATTGCTTGAAGCCATTCTCATGGCAGTTCTAAGCTCGTTCATCTGCTTTTTTATCATTAATTACTTCAAAAAATTTTTAGAGGGAAAACGAAACGCATTTATACCGGCATACCAACAGGCGTGCGACGGTTTTGCGGGCTATCTGAAAGCGGCGGTTATGTTGTTCATTTTTATTTTAGGCGTATTGTCTGTCGCTATGCTGTTTTCCGAATGGGGGAAAAATTATTATTGGGCAAAAGGGCCCAACAGCTTTAGGATGGCAGTTTTATTGGCGACCAGCACCGTTTCTGTCGCGCTATCCATAGCTGCCGCGTGGTATGGGTTCTTTTTTTTATTCGCTCCGCTGATAGCGGCCTTTGAAAAAAAGGGAGTTTTTTCTGCCATACGCGAGAGCAGGGCCAGGGTGCGAGGGAACGCCCTGCGTTTATTGGCGCCTTTTTTGTTGTTCGGTATTTTTTACATCGCCCTTGGCGTCCTTATGATTTTTATAGCGACGCGCTTTACGCGCGACAGGCGAATTTTAGACTTTATTGATCCGGCAATGGTGGCTTTATTCGCGCCGCTGGCGCTGATCCTTTGGTTTGTCAGTTACTGCAAGATCACTGAACTAAAAAGCGCCAAGGCAGTAAATTGAAGAGGACAAAGTAATGTACGCTGAGAATGAAAGAATAATCCCGGTCTGTATTGAAGAAGAGATGAAAGGGTCGTATTTGTCTTACGCGATGAGCGTCATTGTAGGCCGCGCGCTGCCCGATGTCAAAGACGGCTTAAAACCCGTGCACCGCAGGATACTTTATGCCATGCACGAACTCAGCCTTGACCATTCCAAGCCCTACAAAAAATCCGCGCGCATCGTCGGAGAATGCTTTGTTAAGGACACGCTGGTGCTTACCGAGCGAGGGCTGATACCTATCCAAGATATTCAACGCGGCGATTTAGTCTACACTCAGGGCGGTCGGGAACCAGTGACAAAACTTTTTGAAATGCCTCCGCAAAATTTGCTAAAGATCACTTTGGAAAATGGTATTTGCAATACGGCGACGCCTTCTCAAAAATTTAAAGTCTTGGACAAGAAATGGGAGTTTGTCTGGAAAGAAGCCAGGGACCTTACGCCGCGGGATTATGTCGTTATGAAGGCACAGGCTCCGCCCGCGCAAAATTATTGTCTGCTGGGCTATTTATCCGACGCGCGCAAGATTGTCCTCAATGAAAAAATAGCCTATTTGCTGGGGTGTTTATTATCAGACGGCTGGATAGAAAAGAAAGCCAATAGGCTCTATTTTTATTCCATTAGCCGCGAGGTAATAGAAAGGGTTCGCGATATTCTAAAAGAAGAATTTGGCTATCAGGCCAATATGGAGATCAAAGAGTATGTTTACCGGGCAGAAGCCAAAAATATTAAGCAAACGGGCTATCAGATAAGAATCAACAGAAAAGCCATCAATGATTTTCTGGTTGATGTATTTTTTCTCAAGGGTGTCTGGGCTTTGACAAAAAAAATACCACCCCAGATGTTTGTCTCTCGTGCATCCGTAGTGTGGGCGTTTGTTTCAGGACTTGTGGATGGCGACGGGAGCGTTCATTGCCAGAGGAATGTGATTCATTATGGCTCCATCTCCGAGGAGTTGATCAATCAACTACAGCTTCTTTTGTTTCATCATAATGCCGTAAGCACAAAATATTGCCAAGAGCCGAAAAAAGAACATTGGATCAATCAAAGAAGGGTTATCGGACGGCACAAGTTTTATAGTTTGGAATTCAGAGGGTCTTATGCTCACGTGGTTGCTTTAAATGTATCCGTTGCTGATCCCGCCAAGAATGCCAATATCATCAATATGCTTAGCAAAGAGCAGCGTCAGCCATGGTCAAGCCTGGATATTCTTCCTTACGCAGGATCGATGGTATTTGAAGAATTGAGCAAGGCCCATCTCGGCGGTGGGTGGTATCAGGATTCCGCTGGCCATAAATTTAGATCGGGAATAAAGTATCAGGGTGGAACCAAGATCAGATACTGCGAAGACTTGCAAGAAAAGCCGTTAAAAATGTCCCAAATCGTTAACTGGGGCATTTTGGATAAGTTAAGAAAAATGGATTCTCCTTTTTTTAGATTCTTGGATGAAATACTTAAACAAAACGTATGTTTTGCTCAGGTGGCATCTGTAGAATGGGTTCCCGCGCAAGAAACATATGATATTCAGGTGCGAGAAGAGCACGAATTTGTTGCTAATGGAATGATCGTCCATAATTGTTTGGGAAAATATCACCCGCACGGCGACACCGCCGTATACGATACCCTGGTTCGCATGGTCCAGGATTTTTCTCTGCGCTATCCTTTGGTGGACGGCCAAGGAAATTTTGGCTGTTTTACTAAAGATACAAAGATTAAGCTTGCCGACGGAAGAAACCTTACCTTCGGAGAGCTTATCAAAGAGCATAAAGAAGGCAGAAAAAACTACACCTTTGCAATTAATACAGAGAGCAAAAAAATCGAAATCGCCGAAATTAAAAACCCAAGAAAGACGCGCCTCAATGCAGAAATAATCAAAGTCACATTAGACAACGGCGAAGAGATCAGGTGTACGCCCGGCCATCTTTTTATGCTTAGGGATGGAGTGTATAAAAAAGCCAGGGAATTAAAGCCTGAAGATTCGTTGATGCCGCTATATTGGAAGCATTGCGACGGGAAAAACGACCCCGCTTTAAAAGGATACGAAGAGATTTATCAACCCTTACAAAAAAATTGGGAATTGACTCATCATTTAGCCGATGAATGGAATTTAAAAAATAATATTTACAAAAAAAACTCAGGCAGAATACGACATCATAGAGATTTTCATAAGCTAAATAACAGCCCCGATAATATTCAACGACTTCAGTGGAATGAGCATTGGCGGGTTCATCAAGAAATTGCCGGTTGGAGACATAAGAATGATCCGGAATACGTGAGAAAAATTGCCGAAGGCAGAAAGAAGTTTTTCTCGGATCCAAAAAATCTCCAAAAGATCGCAGAGCGCTTGCGAGATTGGAACAAGAAAAGTTGGCAAGACCCAGCCTATAGGCAGAAAATGGGCGAGATGATTCGCCGGGCTTGGAGAAAGCCAGGCTATAGAAAAAGAATAGCAGAATCCTCCAGCATAACCCTTAAGAATTTATGGAAGAAAAAAGAATTCCGGGAATTATTAGGCGAATTAAAATCGCAGGAGCTTAAAAAGAAGTGGCAAGATCAATCCTACAGAGATTTCATTGCGGGCATTACGCGCAAGACATCTTTGCGGACATGGTCAAACCCGGCGCATCGTGAACACATCTCGCGATTTAATAAAGAGCGCTGGAATACGCCTGGTTATCGTCAGAGGATGTCAGAGCAATCGAAGGCGTTGTGGAACAATATGGAATTCCGCGCTAATTACCAAACCGACCATTTTAGCAAAATGGCGCAGAAGCTTTGGGAAAATCCTTTGACAGTAGAACTTCATAGAGAAAAGGCAAGGAATCAGTGGCAGGATAACGAATTCAGGGCAAAAATCATCAGAGGAATAACGGAAGGAAACCGCAGGCGTCTGCTGGAAAACCCTGATTTAATGCACGCGTTGGCTAGGAAAGCAGCGGCTACTTTGCGGGAAAAATGGCAAGACCCTTCGTATAAAAAGAGAGTCATCAAAAGCAGGATTTTAGGGTTTGTTAAAGGATTGGCGGATAGCGGGAAAAGCATCACCCCGCAATCGTATGAACAGAATAGGCGATGTGGGCTCCCGCATTTAAAAACTGCCATGAAATATTTTTCCGATTTTGACGATATCGTTGCTCAAATGCAAGCAGAAGAGAGCCGCAATCATAAGGTTAATAAGATTGAAGTTCTTAAATACAGAGAAGACGTTTATGATTTGACTATAGAGCGATGGCATAATTTCGCTCTGGCCGCTGGGATTTTTGTTCACAACTCCGTCGACGGAGACGCTGCAGCCGCGATGAGATATACAGAGGCGAGGTTGTCTGCCATCTCCGATGAGATGCTCTCGGATATTGAAAAAGATACCGTTGATTTTGTGCCTAACTTTGACGCCTCGTTGCAGGAACCCGTGCTTCTGCCGTCTGTTTTGCCCAATCTTTTAGTGAACGGTTCAAGCGGCATAGCGGTGGGCATGGCTACCAACGTGCCGCCGCACAATCTCACAGAGGTCATTGACGGCATCTGTTGTTTGATTGACAACCCCGAAGCAGAGATAAAGGAGCTTATGCGCTTTATCAAGGGGCCTGATTTTCCTACGGGCGGCATTATCTGCGGCCGTGACGGTATCAAAGATGCCTATAATACAGGCAGGGGCAAGATCACTCTGCGGGCGAGAGCCTCCATTGAGCGCCAGAAGAGCGGCAAAGACAATATCCTGATCACCGAGATCCCTTATCAGGTCAATAAAACCACTCTTATTGAATCCATCGCGGACCTCGTGCAGGAAAAAAAGATAGAGGGCATTAGCGACATCCGCGACGAATCGGATAAAGACGGCATGCGCGTGGTGATAGAGCTCAAGCGCGATTCCGAACCGCAAATTATTTTAAATCAGCTTTATAAGCATACGCAGCTTGAGACGACATTCGGTATAATCGCCCTGGCCCTTGTGGACGGAAGGCCGAGGGTCCTGAATTTAAAGCAGACCATCCGCTGTTATATAGACCATCGCAAAGTCATAATCAGGCGCCGTACGCAGTTTGACCTGGACAAGGCCCTGAAGCGGGCGCACATATTAGAGGGCTTAAAGATCGCCCTCAAACACCTGGACCGCATCATAAAGACTATCCGCGCGTCAAAGAACACGCCCGAGGCCAAAAAGGCCCTGATGAAAAATTTTGACCTCTCCGATTTTCAGTCCCAGGCGATTTTGGAGATGCAGCTGCAGCGCCTTACCGCTCTTGAGCGCGAAAAGATAGAGGCTGAATACCTGGAACTTTTAAAACAGATAGAAAAATTCCGCGCGATTTTGGCGTCGGAGAAATCGATAGAAGGCATAATCAAAGACGAACTGGCCGCCCTGAAAAAGAAATATGGCGACGAGCGCAGGACGGAGATCATAGGCGAGGTGGAGGATATAGAACTGGAAGACTTGATCGCCGAAGAAGACATGGTTATCACCATATCACACGCCGGCTATATAAAAAGGCTGGCCATCAGCGCCTACCGCAAACAGAGGCGCGGCGGCAAGGGTGTGACCGCCATGGAGACAAGGGAAGAGGATTTTGTGGAGCGCCTCTTTGTGGCCTCTACCAAAGACTATCTGCTTGTGTTCACTGACCAGGGCCGGCTCCATTGGATAAAGGTCTATGAGATTCCGCAGGCTTCGCGCCAGTCCAAAGGCAAGGCGATCATCAACCTTCTGCAAGTGAGCGCCAAAGAGAAAGTAGCGGCTGTCCTTCCGGTCAAGGAGTTTAGCGACAAAAAATCTATCATCCTGTGTTCTAAGAGGGGTATCATAAAGAAGACTGTGTTGTCGGCCTTTGCCAACCCGCGCAAAGGCGGTATTGTGGCTATGGGGCTGGATAAGGATGACGCGGTCATGGAAGCAAAATTGACGGATGCTAATCAGGATATACTTATAGCTACCTGTCAGGGTAAGGCAATACGGTTTAAGGAAAAACAGATCCGCGAGATGGGCCGACAGGCCAAGGGCGTACGCGGCATCTCTCTGGCCAAGAAGGATGAAGTTGTTGGCATGGAGATAATTTCAGCTGATCTTACCAAGACGGGCGCAACTATTTTGACGGTAACGTCAGGCGGCTTTGCCAAGAGGACGGTTTTGGATGAATACAGGATCCAGTCCCGCGGCGGCAAAGGCATCATCAATGTGAAAGTCACTACAAAGAACGGCGAAGCAGTGGCGCTCAACTGCGTTTTGCCAGACGACGAGCTTATGACCATTACCCAGCAAGGCATGATGGTGCGCTGCCCTGTCAAAGACATTCGCCAGACAGGCCGCAACGCCCAGGGCGTGCGCCTAATAGCGTTAGATAAAAAGGACGCCGTCACATCCGTCGCTAAAATCGTCGCTAAAGAAGAAGAATAATTAGTTTATAGTTTATAGTTTATAGTTGATAGCATATTAACTATTCTTTTGTAATTCCCGGCCCCATCGTCTAGCCTGGTCTAGGACGTGTGGTTCTCAGCCATAAGACACCGGTTCAAATCCGGTTGGGGCTACTGAACAAGATTATTTTGGTTGTATAGAGGCAGTCCGTCTTGGGGTTAGAGATGTAAAAAGATGGTTTGAGAGACGAAAAAGAAAAGGTAGAATCAGAAGTAAGTTTGAGGTATAATTAAATTGCTAACTTTTTTATATTTTTAAGTTTGAAGATATATCATGGACGAGATATACAAAAATGCTCCTTTGATTGAAGTAGTTTTTGAAATACGCTTCCCTGCCGAGTTTGCAATTAAATGCAAAACAGATCTCCTTTATCATCAGATTAAAAGTGTTTTTCCAATTATTGTTGAACATAGGCCCGAATCTGGATTTATCTATGATTTTTTGAATAAAAGTCAAAAAGAAATTATTCGGTTGTCTCTTGATAGAGTTTCGTATCATGCGAAAGAGTATAGTGGTGGCTTTGCGAAGTTTCAAGAAGATGCCTTGAAATATTTACAATTATTTATTAACACATATAAAATCGAAAAACTGACACGGACTGGGTTAAGATATGTCAACCATATGCCCATTGTCAAGATCAATGGCCTGGTTCCATTAGAAAAATATATTAACTTTGGCTATAAGTTGCCTGGCACCCGCATTCCTAATCAATTTGAACAGCTTCATACAATTTTAGTAGTAAAAATTGACACTGGAAAACTGAAAATCTTGTTACAAACGAAAGAGATAACAGATATTACTAAAACAGAGGTTTTAGTGTTAGATTTTGATTTTATGTATACTGGTCAATTAGATGCAAAAAATATTGTCGAATATATTGCTAAATCACATACTTATACAAAAGATATTTTTGAGGATCTAATAGCTTCCGAATACAAAAAAGTTATGAGAGGAGATCAAGTATGAGCGGAATTTTGCTGGATGGTGGGGATCTAAATGTTGAGTTTTGTGAGCAGTCAGCAATAGCCATAAAAGAGTATGATATTCCTGAATCTTATTTTGAGAAGGAGATTTATAATAAAGCGCATTCAGAGATTCTTTTACATTTTTTACCACATTATCCTTATAAAATTTTGAAACCTTTAAGAATTTCTGTAGAGGTAGGAAAAGAAAATAGCTGTTTTATCGTTAGCAATGAAGAGCTTAATAAATTTGGTATTGGCCTGACAAAAGAAGAAGCCGTTGAAGGATTTGAAGATAGTGTTGTGACAGATTTTTTGCTTTTGCAAGAATCGAAGCTGGAGAAGCTTACTGAAGGAGCAAAAGAACTATTAAAATTATATCAATCTTTTATTTCTCTTAGATAAATATGCCAAAACCAATCGAACAAGAAAAAATTATATTGGGATTAAAAAAGAAAGGGTTTCGAGAAGAAGAGAAAAAAGAGCATAAGCAACTCAGGCTTTATATTGATGGTAAAAAAACAGGTTTCTCGACTTCTATTTCGAGGGGATCTGCGTATAAAGAATATGGCATGGATCTTTTGCGTTGGATGGCAAAAGGTCTGAGGTTAGATACGACTCGGCAACTAATAGATCTAATTGAATGCCCAATGTCGCTTTCTCAGTATTTAGACCTGCTTCGACAGAAGAACTTGACCCTTTAGAGATTTTTGTGCTTAAAACGTTTTCACCGAAGTGAAAACAATCTGGTAATAATAGAGTAACATGGGGCTGGATTTAACCGTTCAGCCCTTTTTTATGCTTTGACTGAAGGGTGATGCAATGGATCGCCCGCTCCTATTTTTCAGACCGATGCTGATCGGGAGGTTGAATGAACGATAAGCAGGGACGTAATTCGCCGTGTCCTTGCGGCAGCGGAAAGAAATTCAAGAAGTGTTGCGGATTCAATCTTACGCCTGCAGAACAAGAGCTTTTTGCTCCCATGCCGGATGATTTAAAAACAGGAACGAAAATAGACTTCTATTTTGATATCTTTCGGGCCGCGATGCTTTACGCCGAGACACTGAAAGCAAGCCCGAAATTTGGCAGCGAGCTAAGGAGATTATGCCGTGACTTTGAAGAAAAGTTTAAGCCTGGAGGAGAGCACGGCCTGACGGATAGTTTCTATTTAAACTGGTTTGTTTTTGACAACCGTTTTGGCGTTGACCAGCGCACAATTATCGAACGGATGATGGAAGAGAAAGATTTTCATTCAATGCAGGATGCTGTTAAGTTAGCGGCCCGCGAGCTTTCGGATAGTTACGCGGCCTGTTATCAGGTTAAGGAGATACGAAAAGAGGATATTCTTTTTGAGGAGCTGGTGACCGGCCTCCGGTGGATAGTGCATCGTGTAGGCGATACGTGTGAAGAAGAGGCTAGGCTAGAACAGATATGGCATGCGCGTTTTGTCGGTTCTCAAGAAGACGCATATTATTTCGGCCAGCCGTTTGTCTTTGGGCCGGAGGCGAAGGGCGATTTCATGAAAATTACGGATATGTTAATCAAGAATTTTAAAGAGTATGCGAGTACGCGGTCGCTCAAATTTGTTATCCCACGGGACGCGTTTAAGGCCGGGATTAGTTTCTGGGCAGAATATCTTCACAGAAGCTTTCCGGGTGCGGTTGCCGGATCAGATGCTAAGACAGGAAATGGGGTCACTGCACCTTTATTGAGTACAACAGACGGGGAGAAGATGCGTTTTTCTTTGGTGACTTTTAAAGTTATCACCGAAGCTGGTCTTTGTGAGAAATTGTCCGGGATGAGTGGTCTTGAGTATGATGCGCAGAGAAGTTGTTGGGTATGGCTCAAGAAGGGCAACCGCAGAATAAAGTCGT
>JBBTLH010000019.1:0-5050 GCA_038068755.1 Candidatus Omnitrophota bacterium | reverse complement strand
GGATAAATACACCACTTATCATTTGTCCTGTGATGGGATTCTTTCCTGATGCGGTAAAATACCGGGTCGCGCATCAATAAATTCGGGTGCGCCATATCTATCTTGCCTCGCAGAACCTTGGAGCCCTCCGCAAACTCACCGGCTCTCATGCGGGCGAACAGATCCAGGTTTTCATCTATGCCGCGTCCGCGAAAAGGGCTATCCTCGCCGGGTTCTGTGATAGTGCCGCGGCTTTTTCTCATCTGTTCTAAAGTCTGGTCGCAGACAAAGGCCCTGCCTTTCTTGATGAGTTTAACGGCGTATTCATACAGTTGTTCAAAATAATCCGAGGCGTAGTATAAGCGGCCTTCCCAATCAAACCCAAGCCATCGCACGTCTTCCTGAATAGAATTGACGTATTCAATATCTTCTGTCCGGGGGTTCGTATCATCAAAACGAAGATTGCATAACCCGCGATAATCGCGCGCAATGCCGAAATTCAGGCATATGCTCTTGGCGTGGCCGATGTGAAGATAACCGTTCGGCTCCGGAGGGAAGCGCGTATGCACCAGGCCGTTGTTCTTACCCTCCGCCAGGTCCTGGTCAATGATATCGCGGATAAAATTTTTCGTTGGTTTAGCGTTTCCCATCATATCCTCAGGTATTTTCGCGAAAACCCTACCAGGAAAAGAGGCATAATGAACATCCCAATAGACAATTCTGCCACTACGACAACCCTGCTAAAACCCACAGCCGCGATATCGCCAAAGCCTACGGTTGAGAACGTAACGAGGCTAAAATAGACTGCCTCAAAGAAATCCGGCTTAAAGACCTGGCCATCCTTTGCAAGATAATGTTGAGAATATAAAAACGCGGATAGGAATACCAATAAGAATCCGGCGAACAATGTCCTCACGGGCCGTTCACCGTGGCCCCAAATCAAAGAAGACAAGGTTAAAATGCACCACAAAAAGAGGCGCTTGACAAAACCCTTTGCTCCCTCTTGCTCCTGGGTTGACGCGATGCGATTTATCTTTTTCGGAATGAACAGGCTGAACATCAAAAATCTTCGGTAACACTCCTTGGAGCGGTAGAAACATTCCGAAAAGCTCAAAGATTCCATATCGCGCTCAAAGCTTGTAGCGGCATATCTGTAAAGTAAAGAGGCGTATTCCAGGTCGCCGACGATCTCCGCGTCCCGGGCAGCCGCCTCATAAGACGCCGCGGCATTATAGAATGACTTTTCTCCGGATCTTAAAGCCCAACAGCTAGCTGCTGAAGCGGCGCACAAAGCCGCCTGCTTATGATTCTTGCGGGCTCTATACATTTCAGCTACTTTAACGAATAATTTATAGGCCTCGTCAAACTTTTCCCGCGAAAGAAACGAAAAAGCATCCTGTTCAAGCGCCGCTAGATCTTTTTCCATAAATTTACCCTTTGTTAGTTAAGACAATGATCGTTATATCGTCGTGCTGAACAGCGTTCTTAGCGAACTTCAAGACCACATCTTTAAGGGCGGTTAACACTTCCTCTGAAGAAAGACGAGCGTTATCTAAGATGGCCTTTTCAACGACGCTCAGGCCTAAGTCCCGGCCTTTGACGTCGCGCGCCTCATATAAACCGTCGGTAAAAAAGACCAGCTTATCGCCCTTTTCAAACTTAAATGGGACGTCCTGATAAGCCTCCTCATCAGTGATGCCTAAAGGCAGGCCTGCTGAAAGCTCTACCTCTGAGACCTTATGGCTGCTTGCTTTATAAAGAAGCAAGGGAGCATGCCCCGCCGAAGAAACACAGGCTGTCTGGGCAGAGCCATCAACTATCACATAAAGGCCGGTGACAAAGCGGCCTGAGAATTTCCCGAAAAGTTCTTTATTTAAAAGGGCCAGAACAGAGGAGGCGTCGCTGCATTGGCGCGCGAATATCCTGAAAAGAGAGATAGTCTGCGCCATTATCAAAGAGGCTGGCACGCCTTTTCCTGAGACGTCTCCGATAAACACTCCCAGTTTTTTGTCATCGCGCGCCACAATGTCATAAAGATCGCCTGCTACGAACTTGGCCGGTTGGATAAACGCGGCAATGGATAGGCTTTTGGGCACTTTGATATCCGTAGGCAAGAAATTTTCCTGGATGGTGCGAGCGATATCTAACTCATTCTCCAAAAGCTGCCTCTTCCTTGCTTCGGCAAAAAACCTATAGGCTGTAGCAACGACATATGTCAGAAAAAGAAACAACAAAGGCGTAAACATGTCCACCCAGATGCCGCAAAACACAAAAAGAGCTGTTGCCGCAACGCCGTAAAAAGAGCCGAGCGCGCCGACCAAACCAAGAGCCTTGAGGGGCGTAAATTTTAAGCAGATCAGAAGGCTTAAAACAAAAATTACAATATTAATAAGCACATTGACGTAAGCGCCGGCGCCCACGAGATAGCGCTGGTGGACAATGCTATCAAAGACGCTGGCTTGCAGCCCCAGCATAGGATAGATATTCTCTAAAGGCGTCGGCCTTAAGTCAGAAGTGCCTGTGGCAGTAAGGCCGATAAAACATACCTTATCTTTGAGGATAGAAAGATCAAACTCAGGGCTAACCCCGCGTTTTGAGTCGCCATAGGCTTTTAAGATCTCAAAATACGAAACGCGCTTAAAAGACTCAGCCCACTTACCCGGATAATTGACAAGCAAAGAACCCTGACTGGTGATGGGCACGCGGAGTGCGCCGTCAATAATGGCCTTATCTTTGTAAAACGCAGCTTTATTAACATCCAAGCCCATCCAATCGCAAGCGGCCTTAAGCGCCATGCTCGGGAAAAGAACGCCGTTATAATCTATGAACAATGGAGCCCTGCGAGTTTTGCCATCGGGGTCTATAAAAACATTGATGTAGCCGCAACCCGCGGCAGCGCTTTTTAGAATAGGTATCAGGTCGGCCAAAATGCGGCCGCCTTTAGGGAACGGAAGGCGCCCACCTCTTGCCTCTTGCATGTCAAAGGCCACGGGAAGATACACATGCCCCTGTTTTTTGATAGATGCCGCGAATGTTTCGTCATAGACCGTCGGTTCGCTGAACAAGACATCAAAGACGATGATTTTCACCCCGGCTTCGCGTAAGACATCAACGAGGCTGGCATGGAAGTCGCGCGGCAAGGGCCAGAGACCGAGATTCTTCAGTGTGTCGTCGGATATTTCTATTATGACGATATCGCCTGAGGCGGCGAGGGGAGGCCTTAACTTAAACCTGAGATCGTAGGATATCAGCTCGTAAGCATGGAATACCCTCCAAAATACCATAAGGCCTACGAAAAGACTGCCGATTAAAATAGCGCCGTATTTTGAAAAGATGGTTTTTGGAAATATCATTCATCAAAAATTATGCTGCCAACCGCAAGAAATGACATTCTCGCTATATTCCTGGATGGAGTCGTTAGAAGAGTTATTCCTATAACTATATAACAGCGTTAAGATGTTGTTCTTATCTCCAGCATAGCGCAACCCCTCGTTCTCCGAATAGGTGTTATCTTTCTCTTTATAATTTGTCAAGGTGACAACCCGGGTCTTGTAATTTTTTCTAAGATAGCCGAAGCCTGAAAAGAGTTCGGTTTTTTTCGATAATCTATAATTGACGCGCGGTGAAAATTCGTAAGACTTATAATCGTAGAAGTCAACATAGCGGGCATTGGAATCATTGACAGAGAACCGCGTCAGGAACTTTAATAATAACTTAGGCGTCAGGGAATAGCCTACGCTCCATTCGGCGCTTTGCCTGCGGTCCAGGCGCTCCTTATTCTGGAATGTGGTTATGGTATCAGCCATGGCCTTTTGCTGCGAGTAATCTTTTATGCCCGCTTCCACCAAGAGCTGATGATAGAGTTTACGCGAGATATTCTGCCGGACGTAAAAAAAGCCTTTGTGAAAAAGAAAATCCCCGTCTTTGTCATTCGGGTAATAAAGCACTCCTAAGTCATACCCTGTGCCTGCCACAAAACTTGAAAGCTTCTGGTGCACGCCGAGCCTGAAATGGTTTAAGACGTTAGAGGCATCGGTAATCTCGTTGTAATTTATGACCCCGAGATCATAGTTGAAGGTAAACCGCGTGCCTTTGATCCATGGTTTGGTAAAACCCGAGGAAAACAGAAATTGCTGGAAGGCATCGCCCTTCTTTGTAGTGCTTAGATTGACATTGGTGTCATAACCGAAAAAAAGCCCTGCCGAAGAAGCAAACGTCGGCGCGTAAGGGCTTCTCTGCAACTTTTGAAGCTCTGCGGTCTTCTCTTCTCTTTTTTCTTCCCTGTCCTGGGCCTGAGCAAAAACATCTACGGCGCCCAATGAGCAAACAAACAAGAAAACCAATATTCCTCGGTTAATTATGCGGCGTTTCATGACAATTAGGGACACATCCTATTTTCTAACCTCCTTACGACATCCTCCGACTCTGTCTTTAAACTATTGTCTAGTCTTTTCTCAATCTTATTAAGAAATTCTTCTATCCCAAACTGCCTTCCCCTCAATGTCGATTTCCTTATGGAAAATGGGATGTGTCCCTAATTTATGTTCCGGGCTCCTTCTGCTCCTCCGGGGTCCCGGCGGTCTCCGCACTCTCGCGGCGCGTCATAGCAGATGTGTCGCCCAGATCTCCTTGCTGCTCCTGCTGGAGACCCTGGAAAGCGCTTTGCCCATCTCCAGCCTGCTCCTGGCTCTCTGTTCCCCCTCCTTGCCCGGCACCTAATCCCTGTGAATACTGGACAAACTCACTGCCTTGCCGGTTGTCTGCGTCGCTCAAAGGAGAGATATCGCCGAACACGCCGCCTTCTCCCACGTCCACAGAAAATCCGCTGGGCAGATCTCTTTCCCCAGTCACTTGCCCTGACGCATCTAAACCATCAACAAATGCGGTATCTGAAAAACAAGCGACATTGGCCTGGCCGCCATGGAACCCTGTAGCCCAGCTTGTCCCACGCGCGCCCGCGATAGCCGTAGGTGTCCTTATCTGGAACTTCTCTGCCTTGGATAAATTCTTGATCAAAGAAAATACCCTTCCCTCGGGCAAAAAGATATTACCCGGTTTTATGTTCTCAAGT
>JBBTLH010000018.1:0-9299 GCA_038068755.1 Candidatus Omnitrophota bacterium | reverse complement strand
ACCATCGTAAATATAAATCATCAGGGCATCTATTTCAGGGAAGATTTAAATCCCAGGCAGTTGATAAGGAACTTTATATGCTGACATGCGGTCGTTATATTGAACGAAACCCAGTTAAAGCAGGCCTAATCAAATCTGCGCAACAGTATCAATACAGCAGCGCAGCTTATTATTGCCTAGGTCGTAGTGATAGCCTTACCAGTGAAGATCCTAATTATCAGTCTTTTGGGTCTGACAACAGGCAAAGGCAGGAAAAATATGGCTTATTCTTAGAAGAATTCAACTCAGATGAAGACAGGCCTTTCAGTAATTTAGAAGATCCTCTGGGTTCGCAGGAATTTGTAAGGAGGCTCACGAAAGAACGTGGTATATTTGTTCCAAGGAACGGCAGACCGAGAAAGCAAAAAGTTTATTCGTAACTCTTTGGAATAACATAGGTAGTATAAAGCGTCTAGAACAAATAGAACAAAGAACATAAAGCGTCTAGAACAATAGAACAAAAGGAACGGCAGACCGAGAAAGCAAAAAAAGAGTTTATGGGAGGTTTCAATGCTAAAAAGAATATATTTAGGGCTGATTACTTTGATAATGAGCGTATTATTACCTTCCGTTTCTTGGGCTATTAGCATACCTTTTATCAATGAGATTCATTACGATAATATCAGTACGGATGTAGACGAGGCAATAGAAATTGCCGGTTCTGCAGGGATTGATCTTTCAGGTTGGAGCATAGTCCTCTACAATGGAAACGGCGGAAGCAGTTATAATACCAGAGTCTTAAGCGGCACTATCCCCGACCTACAAAACGGCTACGGCACACTTCCTTTTTTCTATTCTATCAATGGGATTCAGAATGGTTCTCCTGACGCAATTGCGCTTATCGACCCTTCGTCTATGGTAATACAATTTCTTAGTTATGAAGGTATATTTACGGCTGTTGATGGGCCGGCATCAAGCATTATTTCGACAGATATCGGCGTCTATGAACCTTCCGATACGCCTGTAGGGTATTCATTGCAACTTGCAGGTGCCGGCAGAAAGTATTCCGATTTTAGCTGGATGAGCGCCATGCTCAATACATTCGGTGCTATTAACACAGGACAAACATTTACCAGCGCTCAGGTTATCCCTGAACCCGTTACCATTTCGCTTTTAGGATTGGGTTTGTTAGGATTAGCGTTTACGAGAAGGAAAATCACCGCAAGGGAAAAATTAGGGACACATCCTATTTTTGATAAGTAATTGAGAAGGAGGTGAGTTAAAGCTTATATTTTTTTGTCTGGTTTGTTCCAAAAATGGAATAATTAAATTAACAAAATGAAACATAGGAGGTTAAAGTGTCTATTGATATCAAAGTCAACCGGATACACAAGTTTGAAGACGAGGAGAAGAAACTCAGGGCCTTTGCGGACATTGAGATAAACGGGTCACTGTTGGTCAAGGGGGTCCATGTTATAAAAGGCAAAAATGGTATTTTTGTTTCAATGCCGCGCAAAAAAGGTAAAGATAGCGTTTGGTATGAGACAGTTCAGGCGCTTACGCCTGAGGTAAAAGCGCAGATATCTTCAGTTGTTCTTTCTGCTTACGAAACCAAAACGGAGGAGATATGATAGCCCAGACAGATAGAGATGCTGCTTTAAGAAAGCTGATAAAGAAAAGAGAGGAATTAAGGTACAAATTAAGAGATCATTTTTGTCTTCCGGTCAACCAACGGAATTATAAGGAGTTTGAATCTGTGGTAGATGAGTTAGATGAATTAAGGAAGAATATCCGTCTAATAAAAGAAAAATGAAGCCCACCAGGGCTAAAGCCCTGGTTTCTTGGGCGGAATGCCCAAGCGGCCAAAACTTAATTCGTCCTGAAGGGCGCGGTTTTCTGGCCGCGGGGTATAAAGCAAGATAACGTAAGATAAAGGGAGGTATGATGTTCAGTCGCCTGATTTTTTTGTTTGTTTTTTTTATTTCCGTGAATGCCTACGCTGAGAATTACAAGTTGTTAGATGATAGAGGGCTGCAGGGTGAAGAATTGATAACCGTCTCTGTTTTTCCAGGGAACAAGAATATTTTATTCCTTGGCACAAACAGGGGATTGTATAAAAAGGATCTGTCAGGGCAGAGCCCTTGGGAATCAGTCAGTTCCTCTTTTTTTCAGTATGGCAGGGTCAATCATGTCGTATTTAATGTTTCGGGTGATGTAGGCTATGTTGCGACCCAAAAAGGGCTTTATATGATAGCGCCTGGAGCGCTGCCTCAAACAGAGGCCATCCAAAATATATTCAGCAGGTCTGACGAGTTAGAAAATGATTGTTTGTCTGTTTGCGCTCTTGCGGATGGCACGATCTTAGTTGGTACTAAAGCAGGTTTATTTACAAAAAAGATGACAGGGGATATTTGGCATAAGATTAATTCTCCTTTTGGCGAAAATGAGATCACATATTTATATGAAGACGGCCGCAACGTTTACGCCGCGGATAACACAGGCGCTTATAAGTCAGAAAATTCAGGTAAGAGCTGGAAAAAGATATTTGAGGCTTACACAAACCCAGAGTCTGACGATGAGCTTGAGGAATCGTCTATCAAAAACATAATAGGTTTGCCCGGGCCAGTTCCTGTTTTATATATTGCAAGCACTCAGGGTGTCTTTGTCACAAAAAACGACGGCAAAAGTTTTGACCGGTTGCCCATAGCTGGGTTGAATCCCGCTGAATTGAAGTTTGTTTCTGTAATACCTTTGACAAGGCAAGTCTTCGCTGTTTTAAAGTCAGGCATTTTTGTATTTGAGAAAGATGCCTGGTCTCCTTTGGTCATGGCGCATGATTGCAGGCAGGTGGTATTGAGCGGAGCAAATTTGATCTTGATCACATCGCGGCAGATATTAGAACATCAATTTTTATCTCAGCAAAGCGACAACAGCCAGGTGGTATCATCAACCAAAAATTTGTTGAAGTCGTTTGATGATGAGCCGGTTATTTCGGAAGTCCACAAAATGGCTATAGCTTACGCTGAAGTGGGCAATGAAAAAATAAATGATTGGCGGAAGAAAGCCGGCATAAAAGCGATCATGCCGACGTTTTCCTTAGGCTATAACAGCAATGTTTATGGTTCGTCTAAAGGAGATTTTGCCGTCGGTCCAAACGATTGGGATTTCAATGTATCGTGGGATCTATCTGACCTGGTGTACAATGACGCTCAGACATCTATTGACGTGCGGTCTAAGCTGATGGTCCAGCTGCGCAATGATATACTCTCAGAAGTGACGAGATTGTATTTTGAAAGAAGAAAATTGCAGATAGAGCTGCTTTCCAATAGTGAAATTTCTTCAAAAGCTAAGTTGGAAAAGGAGCTTAGGCTTATGGAATTGACTGCTTTGCTTGACCGCCTGACAGGAGGGAATTATTCAAGAGTTTTAAAAAGTGTTAACTGAATAATTCCAGTCCCTAACCTGCACACCTGCCTTGACTTACCAAAATCCTTATAGTATACTTTGGGTTATGGTCTTTATTGTCTAATCTTATACAAATGGGGGTAGGATAATGTCTAAGTTGATGATAGTTGATGATGAACTGGACGTAAGGGAATACTTGAAGAATTTTTTCAAGAGGAGAAAGATAGACGTAATAACAGCAGAGAGTGGCGAGGAGGCTTTAGAGATGATCGCTAGCCAGCAGCCTGACCTTATGATTTTAGACGTAAGGATGGCAGGCATCGACGGAGTGGAGACCTTAAAGAGGATAAGAGATCTGGGAAATTCCGTGCAAGTCATCATGGTAACAGGGGTTGAGGACGAGGTTGTGCTTGAACCGCTCAATAGCCTGAATATCTCGGCTTGTATTCACAAGCCTTTAATTTTGGAAGAGTTAGAAAAAGAAGTCTTGCAGAGGCTCATGACCAAGTAGGGAGTCATAAGAAACGTTGTCTATTAAAAAAGTTCTCGCCTTATTATTGATCACCTGTCTTCTCTTGCCGCCTTCGTCTGTTTTCGCGGTCTTGTCTTCTGACACTCTCGTAGGTATAGCGCTCAACTATTATAACAAAGGATATTACAATGAAGCTTTGCATGAATTCAGTAAGGTCTTGTTGATAGAGCCTGATAACGAGCAGGCACGCGTCTATATCCAGCAGATCAGGAAAAAGCAAGCTGTTCAAACAGCACTCGTTAGAGATGAAAATGTAGTTGCGGCCCTGGATGAATTTGAGCAGTCTCCGGATAGGTCAGGCTCAGTAGACAGGGATATTATTATAAACCGCGAACTTGATAAAAAATCTTTCGTTAAAAGACAAAACAAATCTCCTGTCGTAACGCACCCCAAAGTAAAAAAAGTTTTAGAAAGGCGCGAAACAACCGGCGATTACATGGACATTAAAGGCGAAGTCCAGGTATCAGCCGGCGTGCGCTCTTCAGATGAAGCTATCTGGAAAGAGGCGAATGCTGACTTAAACGAGAAGAATTATCGCATTTTATGGAGTAAGGCAAAGCACAATACTTTTGACCCGGCTATTTTTGACAGGGTCAGGCTCAATCTGGATACGAAGAACTTAGACGAACTGGGCTTGAACAATTTAGGCGCCCACGCCAATATTACAGTGGACCCATGGAGTTTTACCGGAAGGTCGGATAAATTCACTATCGCCGGCGCAGGCGGCGATGCGGCTGAGTTTGAATTGAAATACTGGTCCAATACGGGCAAGACCGTTAATGAGATCATCTATACTTTGAACAACGGCGACGCGCTGGCAACACCCGAGATCAATGTAAAAAATAACATGACAAGCCCGTCTACAGTGACCTCCACTTTTAGCAATATCTTCACCATCCCTGCCCAGAAAATACACCGTGAATTTTTACCCATCAGAGAATTTTGGGTGGAATATAAGGATGACCAGAATCGCTTGAGGGTTTTTCCTATAGCTTATCAGGACCAGGCGTTATCGTCTGATGACCCATTGATGTTGTCTAACCGCCATACCTGGTGGGAAGAGAGCCCATGGCTTGCTGAATGGAAACCAGGCAATGTGATATCAGGCCCGCCGGCAGGTTTCAGGAAGGGCATATGGGACGATTCGCTGGCATTTTTCACGCGAGATAGCGACGGTCTGAGATTGACCGCTCTTAGAGGTTTCTCTTTCGCTTATGACGGCAGTGATACGAATATCCAGTCCACGCTGGCAAGCCCGAAAAATCTCTGGGGTGATTACGGAAATTTTGAGACCTACGCTACAGCCACACGCCTGAAACGTGACATTTTATATAACTTAGGTATTGGCCTTACGCATACAGGTCACTTTGGTTATAGTTCAAGTCGCCTTGACGGCATAAATAACGCGTTCTCAGCTGACGCCAAATACGAACCTGTCATCGGAACAAAAGTTTCCGGGCAAATAGCGACTTCTAAGTCTTCCTTTGACAGGACGAATAAGGATTTTAGCACGCGCAAACGCGGCAACGCGTATCTGGTATCATTAGTCAATAGATTCCCCGCGGATGAAGTCTATGAACAGGATTTTAACGCTATCAAAATAAAAGACGGTGAGGATAGCTTCTTAAAAAGTAAATTTCAGATAGCGCGCATGGATAACGGTTTTGAATCCGGCCTTGCCACATATCGCCAGACAAGGGATGATGAATTCTGGTCCAGGCACATTAATTTCAGGAAACACCCGCTTTCTCTTTATACGGGGATGACTAGCCCGATGAGATGGGATGATATAAAGCCTTTCGCCATAGGTGACGGCATAGATTCCGGACGCGATGTAATAGGATTGCGGCTGGAGGGCTCAACAAAGGTCTTTGACAGGGATCTTGAAAGCCTTTTTGATACCAGGAACGTCCATAAGAACAGCGGCGCTTTTATAGAAAATGTCTCACGGCTGGAGCTTTCTATTGAGCCTTCAGACAGATTAACGACAAGATTTTTGGGTATTCGCCATAATCTTCATAAGACATACGCCGGGCTTGACCCGTTCATCTTTGATTCTGTTACCGGCAAACAGATAGCTAATACTGCAATAGCCGCAGGGCTAGACCCGTCGCTCGCCACGGCTTCTGTCGGATTTGATTATAAACTCTCGGATAAATTTTCTTTTAACAGCGTATATGAGCATACCAACGATTCAACGGTTGCTACGGATAATTATCCCAGGGGGCTTTTTAACAGCGCCAGCCAAACTGCGGCAACAGAGAATGGCAAAACATATTGGGAGCCGATCCCGTTTCTTTATACTCAGGTGCCCTTCGGGCTTCCGCCATACGACTATTTTGATATTTACAAGTTCGGCTTTAGCTATAGGCCGGTAAATGAGTTGGAATTCTATCTTGATTTTTCTTTTAACGAGAACAAAAAGGCCGGCCAGATTGACGACAACATGAACCATTTCGGCCTTGAGATAGCCTATACGCCAACCCCGCGTCTGAGTTTCTTCTTTAAATACGCGGCCTCACGGTGGATAGACATGCTTGAATTGAACGCGACCGGGCTTGAGATATACGATTGGCACAATAATTTTTTCCTGCAGTCAAGGTATAGCCTGAGCAACTCTTCAGAGTTTATTTTTGATTATGGCGTGGGAGGCATAACACCTCTTGGCACTGCGACGTATGACCCTTTTGGCGGCGCTTTGGCGGTGTTGGATACTCAGCATATTATGAGGCTTTATTTTAAGAAGAGGTTTTGATGAGGATCAATTATAAGAGAGAGCTTGAAGAGGCTGCCAGGACGATGATCCTCGTGCATAAGCCTAACACGCTCATTCGCCTTATATTGCGCATGATAGTGCGTAAGGTAAAGGTAGAACACGCGGGCATCCTTCTTTACGAGAAATCCAGAGACTGTTTTATCGTCACTATTACCCGCGGCCAGATAGGGTCCAAGATCCCGGCAGGGCTTGTGCGCCTTGATAAACATTCCCCGATAATAAGATTCTTTGATGACAGCAATAATTCTTTTTTGCTTGAGAGGGGCGCGCTCTTACTTGCTAAAATAAACGCCCAGCTTTCTGACACGGGATTCTTTGCCGGCAAAGAAGAGCTTGAAAAACTTCTTATCGCTATAAAGTTCCAGATGAAGAGTTTTGACACGGTCGTCTGCGTGCCTGCCTATTACAGGGACAATCTATTGGGAATATTGATGCTGGGGGAGAAGGTCAACAAGAAGACCTTCAAGAGAGACGAGTTGGATTTCTTTAACGCCCTTGCAAATGACGTGGCCATGGCTTTAAGGAACGCTTTTTTATTTGAAGACCTGCAGCTTGAGATAGAGCGTAATAAAAAACTGTTTTTGGAAACGACGATGGCGCTTTCCGCGGCAATTGACGCAAAAGACCACTACACTCGCGGCCATACGATGAGAGTCACGGAATATAGCCTTGCTATATGCAAACATATCATAGCCGAGAGCAGCAAAAAACTTGACGCTAAATTCTTTGATGACCTGCATGTGTCCAGTCTTCTTCATGATGTCGGAAAGATAGGCGTGCCGGAAGCCATCCTTAATAAAATAGGTGAGTTGACTGATGAGGAACGGAAGAAGATAAACGAACATTGTGTTATCGGCGCCATGATACTGGAGCCGATAAAAGCATTAGATGAGGTCATCCTGGGAGTCAAATACCACCACGAAAGATATGACGGGTCGGGTTATCCCGAAGGCCTTAAAGGCGAGGCAATACCTTTTATCGCTTCTATTATATCGGTTGCAGATTCTTATGATGCCATGACCACAGACAGGCCTTACCGCAGCGCTTTTACAAAAGAGCAGGCTATGATAGAGATCGAACGCTGCGCCGGCACTCAATTCCATCCGCATCTTGTAAGTGTGTTGGCAGCCTTGTATAAGAGGGGAGAGCTTTAAATGACGGCTTTACAGAATAACGACCAATATGTCGGAGAGCTCTTGGTGAGGGACGGCATCATATCCAGCGAAGATCTCCGCAGGGGCTTGGAGGAGCAGAAGAACAATAAGGATTTTTTGTGTTCTACGCTTGTGAAACTAGGTTTTGCCAGCGAAGAGAAGATATTTTCTATCCTGTCACTGCAGATAGGCGTGCCTTACCTTAATCTGAAAGATTTTAAAATAGAGCCGACAGCCTTAAAAGCGTTCACTGGTAATTTCGCATTAGCCTGCAAGTGTGTCCCTTTAAAAAAAGTAGGCGATTGCCTGTTTGTAGCCTTGACTGATCCGCTGAATGCCAAAGCGGTTGAAGAAATAAGGTCTTACGCAGGCGTAGGCAAGCTTAAAATATTTTTATCGGGTGAAAACGATATTCGCGACACAATAAAGAAGTATTACGGCCTGCAGTAGCCATCCAGCCTGTGAGGTGACCACCTTAACATTAAATATGCAGAAACTTAACCTGTAATTAGTTTTCGACACATTCATTATAAAAAAGCTTGCATAATAAAGGTTTTATGCTATATTAAATATGTCATAAGTCAATCCAGAGTTGAGTTATAGCATATTTATTGTGAGGTATTTTATGATTTCTGGTATATCAGAGAAAAACAGAAAATTGCTCGACAATCTTAATAGAACCCAGAAGGGGCCTTTTTCTTCAAAAGAAGCATCGAAATCTCTTGGATTACCCTTAGCAGATGTTAGTGCTATTTTGACCTATTTTGCGGCTAAGGGGTGGTTGTCTCGTGTAAGGCGAGGCCTTTATATTACGGTACCTCTTGGTACTGTCAATCCTTAGGAGTATAGAGAGTTCCCTTTGGTTGTGGCCAATAAGGTTTTTGCTCCTTGTTATATCGGAGGTTGGAGCGCCGCAGAACACTGGGAATTTACAGATCAGATTTTTAATAGTGTTGTAGCCTTTACTCTCCGAAGATATCGCAATAAAGCATTGCAGATTCAGGGCACAGACTATGTTCTTAAATTCATAAATAAAAAATATTTTGGTCAGACAAAACAGGTTTGGATTGATAACGCCAAGATACAGATGTCGGATCCTATCCAGACAATTGTTGATATTCTTGATGATCCATCTATCGGCGGCGGTATGCGAAATGTTGCGGATGTAGTGCGCGAGTATTTTAAATCTCAGTACAGGAACGATGATGAGATCGTTAAATATATCAACCGAAGGGGTAACAGAACTATCTATAAAAGACTCGGTTATTTGATTGAAGCGTGCGGCATTGATGCTTCAAAATTGAAAGATGCGTGCGCCAAAAATATCAGCACAGGATTCTCTTTGCTTGATAACGCTGTTGAGCCAAGAGGGCCGTTTAGCAGTAAGTGGAATCTAAGAATTAATGTGGTGGTAGATAAATGATTACGACTCAGGAAATAAGAAATTTAGTAA
>JBBTLH010000017.1:0-16836 GCA_038068755.1 Candidatus Omnitrophota bacterium | reverse complement strand
AGTATATAAAAACACAGTCTTTAGAGTAGAGATATTTGACTTTTAACATAGGAGATAAAAATGCAGATGAAAAGAGATATCCATTTAACGGGCGCGGACCTTTTAGGCATGGTGCAGGTCAAACCCGGAGATTTCGGCAAATACGCTATTATACCCGGCACGATTGAAAGGCGCGACGCGCTTTTGGAGTACTTGGAGCATCCGGTGAAGAATTTTTCATTTTTTGAATACGCTATGTATACGGGGACGTATGAGGGCGTCAAGATCGCAGTCGGCAACGGCGGAAGGTTTTCGCCTGATACCGCCATTATGGCTGAGATATTGTGCGCCGGAAAAGTAGAATATATCATCCGCGCCGGTTCCTGCGGCGCCCTGGATGAAAAAATAAAAATAGGCGACATTGTCCTTGCCACGGGTGTTGTGCGCGGTGACGGCGTTACACCTTACTACGTGGATAAGGCGTTCAAAACGCTTCCTGATAAAGGTTTGAGCGATGTGCTTCAGAAGGCAGCAGAAGCCAGCGGCATCAGCGTCCAGAAAGGCGCTATGTGGACGACAGATGCGCTTTTACGCGAGACAAGAGAATTGATAGAAGCTGCCTGCAAAGAAGGTGCTGTCGCGGTAGACATGGTCTCAAGCGCTCTCTTGACCATCGCTCAGGTCAATAATATCAAAGCGGCGTCAATCTCAGCTGTCAGCGATAACCTGATCACCGGCCAGCTCGGTTTTATCAATCCTGATTATTATGAGGCCGAAGCAAAGGTGGTAAAGATCTGTTTGGACGCTGTCGTAGCTCTTGCGAAACAAAAAACATGAAAGAGTCAATACTTTTCTGGCCTGTGCGCATCAAGGGAAAGACATTATATATTTTAGATGAGACGAGGATTCCTCAAAAGATTGTCTATCTTAAGATCCACGATCACAAGGAGGCCATACGCGCTATTCTGGACATGAAGACGCGCGCCTTTGGCCAGTTTTTGACGGTTTGTTATACCTTTATACTTGAGTTAAATAAGGCAAAGGATAAGAGTAAAGTTGAACAAATGGATATTTTAGGTAAGGTGGCAGAGGCTTTTAATAAAAGCCGGCCAACTTTTCCTTTTGAAGAAGTCACGTCCATGGTTTTGGGGTTTGCCAGGAAAGCTTTTGCCAGCCCAAATTTTGCTGACGATCTCATAAAGGCCCTGTACGGATTTTTGGAACAGGGCATAAGGCTCCAGCGCTATAAAAGGGCTGAAGAAGCCTCAAAACTTGTCAAGGCAGGAGACGCTATCTTAACGCACTGCCATGTTTCAGGAGAGATGAGCCTGATAGGAGAGTTTTGCCGCAGGGACGGAAAGCATGTCAAGTTTTTCGCCACGGAAACGCGGCCTTATTTTCAAGGTGCCCGCCTGACCGCGTGGGAACTCAAAGTTGAGGGATTTGATGTCACGCTTATCCCTGATAATGCTGTGGCGAAATTGATGAGCGAAAAGATGATAGACTGCGTCATCGTCGGTTCTGACCGCTCGGCTAAGAACGGGGATTTCGCCAATAAAATAGGCACATATCAGATCGCTATTTTAGCCAGGCATTTTAAGATACCTTTTTATGTCCTTACACAGCCGTCAGATAAGTTAGAGAGCGGAGAGGATATTCCCATTGAGATAAGAAACGAAGATGAGATCTTATCCTACGCCGGCCGGAGGCTGGCGCCAAGAGGTGTCTTTGCGTATTACCCGGGTTTTGACGTCGTGCCGCATGGACTTGTGACCAAGCATATAGCTATAAATGGAAATTAAGGATAAGATCCCTTTAGTGTTTGGCATGCCCGACGCCTCTTTTTTTGAAACTTTTAAAGAAAAAAAAGTTTTCGTCGCAGAGCTCAGGCCCGGTTTAGAGGGTATGAGGATCGTTTCAAAAGAGTTTCTAAAAATGGGCGTTGTGCCGGTTATTATCTGCGATAATATGATGGCTTTTTGCATGCAGAGGGGTTTGGTGCGGGATGTGCATATTTTTTCAAGCAGCATAGACAAGGAAAAAGGTTTATGCAGGACAGGCTCGCTTGTCGCGGCCTTGTGCGCCCAAATGCACCATATCCCGGTGTATATGCACCCCGTTAGAAACCCACATAAATCTCTATTGAACGTTTCTAACAAGGCTGATCTAAGCAAGATTTCAGGCATGCGTGTGACGAATGAGGATATTAGGCAATACGCGCCTTTTTCGGAAGAAGTGTCGTTATCACTGACAGAAACGGGGTAAGACAATGGATAGATCAAAGGTTAATAAAATCATTGAAACCGGCAGGCTGATCTGGGAGAAGGATCTAAGCGGCGGCATGTCTGGCAACATCAGCTTAAGAGTGAACAATAACACGATCTTGATCACCGGCCGCGGGACGTGCCTTGGATTGCTAACAGACGCAGACGTCTGCACTGTGGACCTGGAAGGTAATCCGTATGACAAAACTTTCGTGCCGTCTTCTGAGAAGTTGTTCCACACCAGCGTCTATAAAAATCTGGACGCAGGGGCTGTGGTGCATGTGCACCCTACTTGGACGAACGGATATTTCAGCGTCCATGAAAAAATAGTATTTGATACATTTGAAACGCGCCTGACGTTAGGCGATATAGCTGTCATTGATCAGAAGACCCCGGCCATTACGGACATAACGCCTGTCATAGACGCATTAAAGAAAAGCAATATCGTTGTCTTAAAGCATCACGGCGTTGTCGCGATAGGCGAGACCCTGAAAGACGCCTTTTTTCTGGTTCAGACGCTTGAAGAAGGGGTTAAGATGGCTTTTATCAAAGATTTCTACGCATCTTGTCAGTGTGAAACTCAAAATTTTAAGCCAAAAGTAGAAGAAATAACCCAGGCCAGCAGTAAAAAATATAAATTATTTTCCGAAGAACAGATAAAGGATATCGTAGCCCTGGTTAACCGAGATGAGAAGTTTAACCGTCTTTCCATTGAGACATCTTTAAAGACGAAGCTGGCGGTCGTGCTTGACGATAGCCAGACTATATATTGTTTTAATTTCGCTGACGGAAAAATAGTGGATTACAGCCGCTCAACTGATGAGGCGGAGTTTGTTATTTCTGGAAAAGGCGAATATTGGCGCGCTATTTTTAACAGGCAGTTGGACCCTTTTGCCGCGACCACGCAAAAGAAATTAAAATTAAAAGGCGATTTCGCGAAGATCTCGCGCTGGTATGTGCCCTTTAACAGATTGTTTGAGTTGTGGGTGAAGACGCCGGTGGAGTGACCCCATGCGTAAGCATGGGGAATAGTTGATACTGCAGGCGTGAGCCTGCAGAGGAGAACATATGAATCAATACAAAATGTATATTGACGGAAAGTTTTGCGACGCGGAAAGCGGCCTGACGATTGAAAGCGTAAATCCCGCAACAGAAGAAAAGATAGCGGGTTTCCCTAATGCCGGTATTTGCGATTTGGAAAAAGCTATAGCTGCGGCGCGGCGGGCTTTTGACGAAGGAGAGTGGCCGAGAATGAGCTTGCCGGAACGCTCTCAATATCTTATGCGCATCGCGCACTTCATACGCGAATCCGCCTATGACTTATCGCGCATTGAGACTAATGATACAGGCAAGACGTTAAAGCAGACCACGTTTATTGATATACCCGTTGCGGCAGGAGCCTACGAATATTTCGCGGGCGCGGCAAGCCAAGTCAAGGGCCAGACACTGGCTATCCCTGCGCCGGCCGCCAGCTTCACATTGCGCGAACCGGTGGGTGTTGTCGCCGCTATAACGCCTTGGAATTATCCTTTTTTAATGGCTGCCTGGAAAATAGCCTCCAGCATTATTTTAGGTAACACCGTTGTCTTTAAGCCGTCAAAGGAAGCGTCTTTAAGCTGCCTGGAGCTGGCTAAGATCTTAGAAAAATGCGAGTTGCCTAAAGGCGTGGTCAATATCGTCACAGGCGAAGGCAGCACGTTAGGCCAGGCCCTTTCGTCTTCTAAGGCTATAGATATGGTTTCGTTCACAGGTTCAACGCAGGTAGGCAGGGACGTGATGAGGGCTGCCGCCTCTAACTTAAAAAAATTGACGCTTGAGTTGGGCGGTAAATCGCCGAACATCGTTTTAGCAGACTGTGATCTGGATACAGCCGTGTCCGGAACGCTTACGGCTATTTTCATGAATCAGGGCCAGATGTGCGTGGCAGGTTCGCGCCTTATCGTGGAAGAAAAGATACACGATAAGTTCTTGGAGTTGTTGGCCGCTAAAACAAAAAAACTAAAAGTAGGAGACCCGCTGGACCCGGCAACGGATATCGGGCCGCTTATCAGCGCCAAACAGAAAGAAAGGGTTTTGGAATATATCGCTATAGGTAAAAAAGAGGCCAGATGCGTCGTCGGCGGATCTACGCCAGCGATGAAAAAAGGGTATTATGTGGAGCCTACGATATTCGTGGATGTCAAAAATGATATGCGTATCGCTCAAGAAGAGATATTCGGGCCTGTTCTGTCAGTTATTAAAGTAAAGGATTCAGGAGAGGCTATCCGCGTGGCGAATGATACGGATTATGGTTTGGCGGCTATGGTCTGGACTAAAGACCTAAATCAGGCGCATGTTATAGCTCGCGCTTTGCGCGTCGGCACGGTATGGGTCAACACCTTTGGCGGTTTTTACAACGAAGCGCCGTTCGGCGGATATAAGCAGAGCGGCATAGGCCGCGAATTAGGCCTAGAAGGCCTATTGGAGCACACACAAGTCAAACACGTTAATATTGATCTGACTCCGGGCGGCAAGAGCCTTGTTGCGTCGTGGTTTAATGTATAGATGGGATAGAATTTTTAATGACAAATGACCAATGCCAAATGATAAATTAATGACCAATGACAAAAAAATAAGAACTTGGTGAATTGAGAATTGGTAATTGGAAATTAATTTGACATTTGTTATTTGGAATTTGGATTTTAGACTAAAACATGAGGTAAATTATGAAGAAGGTATTATTTATCATGCCGCCCATAGGCGGTTGGGCGACCCATGGCGTAAATCGCGCGGCTAACCAGTTTTACGCGCAACTCGCCGCTTATATCCGCGAGAAAAAAGTCGGCGAGCCTTGTGTCCTGGATGCCAGAGCGCTTGACCTGACATATGATGACTTAAAACAAAAAGTAAAAGAGTTGAAACCTGATGTCGTTGTGCTTGGCGATATCCTTCATTCTACGGGAGGCCTGGCGGTAATATGGCATTTTAATAAGACGGCATCTTTAGTCAAAGAGGTAAGCCCGCAGACTTCCGTGGCTGTCGGAGGATTGTGGTATTCGGCGCTTTATAAAGAGACATTGGAAGATAATATAGCTATAGATTTTGTCCTGATAGGAGAAGGGGAGCTGACGCTGGAAGAACTGTTGAAGGCGATAGAAGACCGGACTCGCGATTTTTCAAAGATCCCGGGCCTGGCATCCCGCCACAACGGCGTTATTGTCGCCGGACCGCATCGTGAGCTGATTGGCGATATTGATATCCTACCCCTGCCGGCATATGACTTGTTTCCAATGGAGAAATACGTGAACCATACCTACTGGACGAATTTTTGCGAGCTTTTTACGAGCCGCGGATGCCCGGGTGGGTGTTCTTTCTGCTATGAATGGAGTCAGTATGACCCGCGCGCACCGCGCGATTTTGTTTCCTGGCGCTCGCATTCGGCTCCTCGTATTGTAGAGGAGCTTGAGCTTTTGACAAAGAAATTCGGAGTCAAGACAGTCGTCTTCCAGGACGATGCCTTTAACGTGAATCCGGAGATGGTCAAGGGCGTCTGTAACGGCATATTAGATAAGGATATCAAGATCAACTGGGTCATCCTCGGCCGCGCCGACGATTGGGCAAAACAGGAAGACATGATCCCTCTTATGAAAAAGGCCGGCATGTTCATGGGCCTGGTAGGCATTGAGGTCGGCAATGATGCGGAACTTTCAAGGATAGGCAAAGGAGTGACAGTGTCGCAGATCAAAAAGACCGTTGACGCCCTAAGGCGTAATACAATAGCGACTGTTGGTACGTTCATGATCGGTTTTGAGGATGATACGGAACAGGCTATTAAGCAGCGCTTTGCTTTTGCCGACCAGGTGGACCCTGATGTCTTCGCGCTTCAGTTTGTCACGCCCGTGCCGGGTTCTCCGCTGTGGATGAAATTAGTAAAAGAAGGCCTCTTGGATCCTAAAAATATAGACCTTATCAAATGGGATTTTCAACACCCCGTGGTGCCTACAAAGTATTTGAGTATTGAAGAAGTTGGGAGACTCGGTTCCTGGTGCATGCGCGAGTTTTTCTCGCGGCCGCATCGGATACACCGCGTTATAAGCGGTAAGTATTCCGAACTCGCTAAGCTTTGCGTCAAAGATTTTATGTCAAACATCTCTAAATTTGAGGCTGCCGCGACTAAAGGAGACTTGTATGTCTGAACAATTCAAGATGACGTGGGAAAAGGCCACGGAAGAGAAGTTTAAGCGGATGTTGGCCAAGATGCCGATATTCCATCGTCATATGACGGAAGTAGGGGCGACAGAGAAGGCTGAAAAGAACGCCAAAGAGCGCGGCTCAAGGGTAGTTGAAGAAGAGGACCTGATGTTGGCCATGTTCTCTGAGGTGCCTTTGCAGTTCTATTCGTTGATGATCCGGCTCTTAGACGTTGTCGGATTTGAGTATAAAAAATACAATCTGCCAAGGATTTACTGAGTGTTTCAGGAGAACAGGCACGATATTGTTATTAAAAGCGATCCCGCATCTGTCCGTAATGAGATCCTGTGGTGGGGGGAAGCTGTTTGGTGGCCGCAAAATTCTTTGATGCGTTTTGTGCGTTTGACCGAAAGGCCTCTGTGCAAGGGCACGCGTTACAGGCAGGAAGTGGCCTTTCCTTTCGCGCCGAGCTGGGAAGTGGAAATAGATAACCTTACCGACACAAGCATCACACGCCGGTTTTTAAATGGCATGTTCATGGGTTTTGAGATGGTAAGTTTTATTAATAGGGCCGGCAATGTTGAAGTCAGCTACAGGATGCATTATGAATGCCAGGGGTTTCTGAATCGTTTTTTATGGCTTTTTATTTTTAAATACCTGCACGATAAGAATATTGAGCTGATCTTGGCCAGCTTGAAAACTTTTTTGGAAAAAGGGAAGAATAAGGAATGAAAACAGCAGTCATAGGCCTGGGGGCGATAGGCGCTTTGGTGGCGGGGTACCTGAAATCCAAGGGTGTGCCTGTTATTGCTGTCGGACGCCCTGAACAGAAGAAGGCTATTGAAAAAGAAGGCCTTGTCATTGAAGGAGCGCGCGGCCGTTCTTTGGTCTATCTGGACGTCAAACTTCGGCTCGAGGAAAAGATAGACTTGGCTATAATCGCGGTCAAGACACAGGATATAGGCGACGCGGTAGATAGATCCAGAGAATTTCTCGCGGGGCCGGCCATTCTTTCTACTCAGAACGGCGTTAGGGCTGACAAGTTGCTTGAATTGATGTTGGGCAAGGAAAATATCGTTTCAAGTATTGTCATGTTCGGCGGGACCTATACACCGTTCAATAAGGTCGTCCATAATTTTGAAGGCAATTGGCTTATCGGACGGCCCGAAGGAGCGAATGACGCAAAGGTTAAAGAGGTCGCTGAGTTTTTGAAGATCGCTTTTAACGCGCTTGAGGTAGAAAATATTTCAGCCATGAAATGGACTAAGGTGTTCGTTAATTTTTCAAACACACTACCCGCATTGGTAGACAAGAGCATGCAAGAGACTTATGGGAATTTAGAGATGTGCAAATTGTCTTTGAGATTGTTAAAAGAAGGTTTTGACGTTGTTGATAAGTTAGGTATTGGGTTGGCGAACATGCCGGATTTTGATATAGAGAAATTGAAAGGTTTGACGCGTATGCCTTTGGATGAGGCCGCGCCCATATATTCCGGTATCATGACGAATTTAAGCAAAGAACCTTTGTATGGCTCTATCTTGCAAAGCATCCGGCGCGGCCGCGCTTCGGAGATAGATTTTATAAACGGAGAGATAGCCAATCAGGCAAGGCTCAATAACATTGAAGCTAAATTGAATACGCGCGTCACAGAGCTTGTCCATCGCATTGAGGCGGCGAAGAAGTTTTTTACATTCGCCGAAGTTTCAGAAGATATGGAGAAAAGCGCGCAGTTGACGCGCGAAGACTTTTTTTAAATGAGGGCATGATCGGGATTAACAAGGATATTTCGGAGGCAAGCTAATGGAAAAGCCAAGCATGAGTGAATTAAGGAAGATGGTCAAGAAGACGCGCGTGAAGTTTCCGCGATTTCGCCTGACCGTCACCAAAAAAGAAGGGTATTGTTACCATGGTTACGAGGTGGGTAAGCAATTTATTTTTCAGGATTTTACGCATCCGCCGGAGCATTTCTGCGCCGGGGCCCTGCATTCCATTTTCCCGTGCATGTATGGCTTGACTTTCGGCGCGGAGTTTCCTTTCATGGACAATATGTTGTCTTTGAAGACCACGTGCCCTGACGGTAAAAAAGTTGAATTTTTAACTGAATTAATAGATGAAGAGGGAAGCGTGATCTCAAAGTTGAAACCGCAGATATCCGCAGGGCCTAACCCTAAGACTATGGAGATAGAAGTCAAAGAATGCACGGGCAAGTGTTTCTATGGTTATAAAGTAGGCGATAAGGTCCAGGTGAAAGGGTTGCGTACGCCTGAGGGTTTTTGCGGAGCCGCGTATCATATGCTTTTTCCGGTTTTATTCGGTTTGAATTTTGGGGCTAAGTTCTCTTTTGAGGAGGATCCTAATTCCTTGAGCACACCGACCTGCCCTGATGGAGGGCATATTATTTTTAAAGTGACGAGGAAGTAAAAATAAGTATATAGTTGATAGCTTATAGTATATAGGTAGACTCAAGAGTTTTTAATTAACTATAAACTATTTACGATTGACTAAGAACGAGAGGATTTACAATGAATAGACGAGTTGTCGTAACTGGCCTGGGCGTTATTTCGCCCAATGGCATAGGTAAAGATAATTGTTGGAAGGCCATGGCCGGCGGCGTTTCTGCCGTCAGGCGAGTGGATATGTTTGATGTCTCTATGTTCCGCACGCGTATTGCCGCGTATTCTAAGGAGTTCAATCCTTTTGAATTAGGTTTAGACGAGGAAGAGGTCAAGCGCATGGACAGATATGTCCAGTTTGCCGTTGTAGCTGCTGCTATGGCGGTTAAGGATGCCGGCCTGGATTTTTCAAAGATCGATCGCCAGAGGGCCGGTGTCAGCCTTGCTAACGCGATCTGCGGAACTAAATACATGGAAGAGGAGTTCGCGCTTGTCACGGATAACGGAAAAAAACCTATTGATCCGAGATTGGTGCGGCCTTACCTTTATGATGCCTCAATGTTCAACACGCCATCTGCTGAATTGTCCGCGAAGTATCACTTAAACGGTATCTGCAACACGATCTCTACCGGATGTACTGCCGGGACCGATTCCGTGGGTTTTTGTTTGGAGACGATACAGGACGGTGATTTGGACTTAATGATCGCAGGGGCATCAGAGGCGCCTCTGACGCCCATAACATTCGGCGCTTTTGACGTGGTTAGCGTTCTATCAGCGAGGAACGATGAACCGGAAAAAGCCTCGCGCCCTTTTGATAATAAACGCGATGGTTTTGTTCTTTCCGAAGGCTGCGGCATCCTGGTCTTGGAAGAACTACAGCACGCTTTAAAAAGAAAGGCGCATATCTACTGCGAGATAATAGGTTACGGCACCTGCAACAACGCGTTCCACATGACCGATCTGCCGTCGGATGGATTGGCTATGGCGGATTGCATCAAGCTGACGCTTAAAGACGCCCAGATCAAGCCGCAGGACATTGATTATATTAACGCGCACGGTTCTTCTACGCGTATGAATGATGTGTTTGAGAGCAATGCTTACAAGATCACTCTTGGGGATTACGCGTATAAGATCCCCATAAGTTCGCTGAAGTCCATGATCGGGCATCCTCTGGCGGCAGCCAATGCCATTGAGATGGTGATTGGGTCCATGATATTTGAAAAAGACGTTCTTCCTCCCACGATAAATCAGGAAGTCCGCGACCCTCAATGTGACCTGGATTATATACCGAACAAGGCGATCTCTAAGAAAGTTGATATTATCTTAAAGACTTCTAGCGGCTTTTCCGGTATACATTCAGGCATTGTGATGAAAAGATACGCGGAGGGTAAATAGATGATCAAGAAAATCGCTATTACGGGATTCGGTATCGTAGCGCCTTCAGGTATAGATAAAAAAGCTTTCTGGGCCAACATAAAGGCAGGGCGCTCTGCTATAAAAAAGATAGAGCGTTACGATTCAAGCTTATATCCGTCTCATATCGGCGGCCAGATACATGATCTGGATGCTTATTCGCACGTTTCGTCAAGATTATTGCAGAAGATAGACCCGTTTTCCCATATGGCGCTTATCGCTTCAGAGCTTGCTCTCAAAGACGCCGGTATTGATGTATCAAAGGAGAACTTGAACAACATTGGTATCTTTATGGGCAATGCCCTTGGAGGTTGGCTATACGGCGAGACAGAGCTGCGCGACCTTTACATTGAGGGCCGCGAGGGTGTCAGCCCTTATATGGCTTCAGCATGGTTTCCGGCGGCACCCCAGGGACAGGTTTCCATTTATTACGGTATCAAAGGATATTCTAAGACAGTTGTCTCTGATCGCGCAAGTTCGCTCATGGCCATAGGCCACGCGATAAAAATCCTGGTCAAGGATAAGGTTGAGTTTATTTTAGCCGGCGGCATGGAGGCCCCGCTTTCTCCATATGGCCTTCTTTGCTGTAACACTAACGGCGAATTATCTAAAAATAACGAACATCCCGAGGAGGCGTATAAGCCTTTTGATAAGGCTCGCGACGGTTTTGTTGTCGGCGAAGGCGCAGGCATTATGATCCTGGAAAGCGAAGACAGGGCAAAAAAAAGAGGCAAGAAAGCCTTTGCCTATATTACGGGATATGGCACGACGTGCGACGGCGTAGACAGGATCAAATCTGACCCCGGCGGGAAGCAATTGGCGCGGGCCATAAGGATTGCGTTAGATGACGCCGGTTATAGGCCTGAAGATATTGATTATATTTCGCTGGATGGCGCAGCTACGTTTGAGGGCGACGTATCAGAAGTCGCCGCCATAAAAGAAGTCTTTGGCAAAGACGCCAAAGATATTCCGGTAAGCGCGCCTAAGACCATGTTCGGCAATCTATTGGGCGCATCAGGGGCCGTGGATGTGCTCGTGACGCTCCTGGCTATGGAGCACAGCCTTATACCGCCGACATTGAATTTAAAAGAAATAGACCCGGAATGCCTGGGTCTTAATTATTGCAGGGATAAAGCGAAAGAACATAGTATCCGACGAGCCATTGTGATCTCAAGGGGCCGCGGCGGCATCAATGCGGTGTTAGCGCTGGAGAAAGGATAGATATGGATACAAAAACAAAAGTTAAGGATTGTATTGTGAAACTTTTGAAGGTAAAGCCCGAAGAGGTCAAGGAAGGCTTATCGCTTGAGCAGAGTTTGGGCGTTGATTCAACGGAGATGGTAGAGGTCTGCATAGCGCTTCAAAAAGAGTTTGGCATTTCCATCCAGGAAAAAGAGGTCGCTAAGCAGCATTCCGTTGAACAGATAGCCAAAGTCATAGATTCCAAAAAAAAGGCATAATACATGCGCATTATTGACCTAAGCCTTCCCATTGATGACACCCTTGTTGAAACGCACGCGGCTACTATTGACCGTATCACTCATGCCGCGGGCGTGGAACATTTTAATGAGGTCGTAATGGCAAAGCAGCCCGGCGGCAAAGAACGATTTGCGAAGGGCGAGCGCGTGGCAAAGCCGAACGATGTTCCGGATGCCGAGATGCTATCATTGGAAATAGTCCATGCCTCGGTGCACATGGGAACCCACGTGGACGCGCCGTTCCATTATGGCAGCCGGTGCCAGGGAAAGCCCGCCAGGCAGATCAACGAACTTCCGTTGGAATGGTGTTATGGTCCAGGCGTGGTGCTTGATTTTACGCATCTGAAATACCCGCAGAATATTGATAAGGACGATGTGGCACAGGCGTTAGGCAGGATATCTTATAAGCTAAAAGCCCTTGATATTGTTCTTATTTACACCGGCGGAGATAAACTGCTGGGCACGCCAGATTATGTCAATAAATACGTTGGCATGATGCCGGACGCGCTTGAATTTATCCTTGACCAGGGTGTAAAGATGCTCGGTATTGACACTATAGGCTTAGATAGGCCGTGTTTTGAGATGTTTAATGAGTTTTTGTCAACAAAAGATAAGGCTAAGATATGGCCGTGCCACTTTTTAGGCCGCAGGCGCGAGTATTGTCATATGGAACGGATGGGGAACCTTGGCGCTATACCTAAACCTTACGGATTTACTGTTTCGTGCCTGCCTGTCAAAATAAAGGATGCAGGTGCCGGATGGACGAGGGCGGTAGCTATAATAAATGACTAGCTAGAAGAAAGGGGTAATAAAACATGGGCCATACATGTAATTCAATAACGATAAACGCGCCTTTTGAATTAGTATTTGATATATCTAACGATATCTCGCGCTGGACCGAATTGTTCGGCGGAGAATACAAGGAAGCAAAGGTCGTTAAAAAAGAAGGCAATAAAATAATCTTTCAGCTGACGGATGCGGAAGGTCGTTCCTGGCAGTCTTTTAAGCTTTTGTTCAAAGAGAATTATTTCACCTATGCCGAGAGGCTGAACCCAAAATTCCCTTTTGAATACATGAAGATAGTATGGCTTTATACCCCAAGTCAAGATGGCGTACTACTGACTTGGATCCAGCATTTTACCATGGACAAAACAGCCAAATTCAATGATGAGCAAGTGGAAGGGTTCATCAATAAACATTCAAAAGAGAATTTGGAGATATTCAAGAAAGTGATTGAGAAAGAAGCTGGTAAATGAGTAACAACCATGGAGGTTCCTGAAAGCGCACAATCAGAAATTTTATGGCAAATGTCTGCAAGGAATTGCATTTTTGCTGTAGCGACAATCCTTTATGGAGCGTAACAGCGAAAATGCAAACCGAAGCAGACGGCAGAAAATTTCGTGCGCGAAGGAACCTCCATGGTTGTTGTTCTAGCCGGTTAGCTTACGGAGATTTCAATCAAGCGTACTGATTTTTTTATACTTTGTTTGCAGGGGTTCTGCATTGCTTTTAACGTAGCTTCCATCGCAGCCATTGTGCCGGCGGTGGCAAAGGAATTCGGAGTTTCCAGCTTTATCGTAGGGCGCATCAACTGGGCGTATATGCTTCCGTACGGCCTGGTCGCGCTTGTCTACGGCCCCCTGACGAGAATCTTTAATAATAAGCACATCGCTTTTGTGAGCCTGACGCTATTTTCGGTATTCAGCTTCTTTTCGGGATGTGCTACAAGCTACGCGCAGCTCTTTGTTTTTCGGTTTATGGTCGGTGTTTTTGCCGCAGCTACGACACCTCTGGTATTGATATATATAGCCGACCATGCCAATGAAAAACAACGCGGCAGGTCTGTGGGCTTGTTTTTTAGCGCGACATTTGTTGCAGACCTGATAGGGCTTTTTTTAAGTGGTATCATACCATGGCGGCTTATGTTCTTTATACCGTCAGTCCTGGGATTGGCTGCGGCAATACTTACGCTAAAGTATTTTCCGCACACGCTTGCAGGAAAGGGCGCTACGAGCAGCCGATATATGGAAGCGCTGCGCAGCCCGGTGATATTTAAGGCTTTTGCCTATACTTTCCTTATCAGCATACTTTATCACGGCGTGCGGCAGTGGCTGGGCGTATATTTCGCGCAAGAATTAGGCTTAAAACAATTTTTCGTTTCTATAACACTGACGGCCTCAAGCCTGGCAGGTATTTTCGGCGAAGCAATAGGAGGGAACTTAAGCGACAGGATCGGCAGAGTGTCTACTTTAAGGGCAGGCGTATTTCTGATGTTTGTATCTCTTGCGCTGCTTATTTTTATACGCTCTTCCTGGCTGCTTGTGGTCCTGATGCTTTTCTGGGGATTCGGCTGGACGATGAACCATGCCGGCCTGGCTACGTTCTTAACGGACCTTGATAAGCGTTTCATGAAAGAGATATCAAGCCTTAACAGCTCTGTCCGTTTTATCGCCGGAGGCTTAGGGGTTGTTATAGGCGGGGCTGTTTTACAGAAGAGCTTTATCGCAGGGTTTGCAATATACGCCTTATGCCTGTTGGTTATGTTCTTGGGTACGGAGAAGATATTGTCAGCTAAGAAAGTTGCGGAAGTTTCTTAACGCGGGGGAGTCATGACAGAATTAAAAGGTAAGAACGTTATTATTACGGGTGCCAGCCGGGGTATAGGCCGGGCTATTGCAGAGTCGTTGGCTCGTGAAGGTGTGAACCTGGTGATCGCCGCGCGCGGTAAAGAAGTTTTGGAAAAAGCGGCGCTTGAGATAGGCGCGAAATATAAGGTAAAGGTTTTGGGCGTGCCATGCGATGTGTCTAAACAGGCGGATCTGGAAAATCTGGTCAATGTTTCTTTAAAGGAGTTTAAAAAAATTGACGCGCTCATCAATAATGCAGGAGTTTCAAGCCAGCACCCTTTTCACGAACAGCCTTTGGAAGACATTGAAAAACTGATGTATACGAACTTTTTCGGCTATGTGATGCTGACACGCCTTATCATCAATCACTTTGTTGAAAATAAGGGAGGGGCTGTCATCAATATGGTCTCAGGTTCTACCATGGTTGACCCTCCGCCGCGCAACTTCATAGTCTACACATCGCTTAAGTGGGCGTTGCGCAAATGGGGTAAGGGGCTATTTTGGGAGATGCGCGATTTCGGTATCAAGGTGACGTCTCTTTTGCCGGGAGTGACAGACACGGAATTGACCGGAAAGCTTAATGATATCTCGCAAGACCGCTCAAGGCTTATGACGACAGAGGCGATAGAGAACGCGGTGAAGTTCGCGTTGACGGTGCCGGCTAATGTATGCCCGTTAGAGATATCCGTTATCAATCAGCAGACGCCGTGGACAAAGCCGATAATACCGTTGGAACAAAATCATCCGGAGAAGTAATCAAAAAGATGGAGGAATAATGAAAAGGCTGATGTTAGTTTTCTTTTTTCTATTCGCGCTGGCTCAAATAGGATTTGCAGATGAAAACAAGAAGGTTTTGGTGCTTGATGATTTTGAAGGAGAGATAATAGCCGGCATGGGCGGTACCATTGACGCAGGCAGCGGAAATGGTTCATCTGTTGAGGTCAGTGCCGACAAGGCAAACAAAAAAAACGGACAGCAGTCTTTGAAAATAACCTATGACGCAGTTTCAGGCGGCTACATATGGGTGGCGCGGGGCTATGGCCTGGATGTAAAGGGCGCCAGCCGATGGTTGATTGAGCCTGAAAAAATAGATTGGACAAAATACGGCGCGATCAGTTTCTATATGTTGGGTTCCGGCTCAGGCGTTAAACTAGCTTTTGACGTTAAGGATGCAGGTGGGGAGATATTCCGTTTTATCGCAACAGACGACTCCAAAGGCTGGAAGCTAATAGTGTGTTCTTTTGACCAACTTTCTGCGCGGACCGACTGGCAGCCTCAGACAGCGACAGCCAACGGTACCCTGGATTTTCCGATAAAGAGTTTCCAGTTTGAGCCTTTGCCGGTCAGCAAGGGCGCATGGAATATGGATGAAGTGGCGTTAGAACCGCTGAACTAGGCAAAAATTAATGATAATTGACGCGCATAGCCATTGGTTGCCCCAGGAGATAATTGATAACGCGCATTTTTTCTCTAATGCGTGGGGCGATATTGAGACGCACGTGGCGGCCATGGATAAGGCAGGCGTGGATAAGGTTGTCCTTAGCTATCCGACATCAGACGCGCATATCCACATGGGAAATTATGAGAAGGTCGTTGGGATATATAACGAACGAGTCGCGGCTATTTTAAAGATGCGGCCGGATAGGTTCATCGGCGCTGCCATCCTTCCGGTTGACGATGAGAAAAAGATGTTGGCCGAGTTTAAGAGGGCTACGGAAGGCCTGGGTTTTAAGGCCATATCTCTGGCCACCAGTTTTAACGGCTTATTTTTAGATGACGCGCGCTATATGGCTTTGTATAGAAATGCGCAAAAGTCAGGCGTTCCTATTTTTGTCCATCCGCAGATAATCAAACCCATTGGCTTTTCTCAGGTCAACGACCCTCTTTTGACACCGGTAATAGAATACGTCTTTGAGACTACGATGTGCGTTGGAAAACTTCTGATGGCAGGCGTATTTGAACAGTTCCCGGATTTAAAATTTATATTTGCATACTTCGGGGGTGTGACGCCTTTTATCGCGCATCGTTATGACGCGACTTACGCGATGCTTAGAGGGATAGACTTTGTCAAGGATCTGCATGCCCTGCCATCAGCCTATTTAAAGCAGATCTACGTTGATACCAGCGGCGACAAGACGCCGGCTAATTTTATCTCGTCTTTAGAATTATTCGGCCCCGAACATATCGTCTGGGGCAGCGATTATCCTGCGAAGAAAGATATTGCCGCGTCTATGGAGGTCCTGGATCATCTTGGCCTGACCGAAATTGATAAGAAAAACATCCTGGGCGGAAATATGGAGAAGATTTTTAAAACCAAGGAGAAGAGATTATGAAGATTTTATTTTTGCAGCCGCCGTTAGGCGCGTGGGCTATGTGGGGGACGCATAAAGCCATCAATATCGGCCACGCGCAATTAGCCGGATATCTAAGAGTCCATAATCCGGGCCTTCAAATCGAGGCTCTGGATTGCCGCGCATTAGGCCTGAATGAGGCTGGCATGTTGGAAAGGGTG
>JBBTLH010000016.1:0-5972 GCA_038068755.1 Candidatus Omnitrophota bacterium | reverse complement strand
TGCTTACGGAAAAAAAGGCCCGCCATTCACGCATATAATAGTGCGCCAAAAACATGAAAGAAACTATGGAAATAGCCGCGGAGGTATAAAAACCACGGTTGATGGCTGCAAAGGCGTCATTCTTTTTTTCATCTTTAGAGCCCTTAACAAGGTAAGTGCCGACGATAGAAGAAAGCACGCCTATGCCGCGGACAAGAAGAGGGAATATTATCCACTTAAGTTCGTGTGTTATGGAAACAAGCGCAAGGCCTAATATAAGGCCGGAGACGATAGTTACTTCATAAGATTCAAAAATATCCGCTGCCATACCTGCGCAGTCGCCTACATTGTCGCCTACGAGGTCCGCTATTACCGCCGCGTTGCGCGGGTCGTCTTCAGGGATATTTTTTTCAACCTTGCCTACGAGGTCTGCGCCCACGTCAGCAGCTTTCGTATAAATGCCGCCGCCCACGCGCATGAAAAGCGCAACCAGCGTGCCGCCAAAACCAAAACCTAAAAGCACGTCAGGAGAGGCTACGCCGAAGATGATAAAGATCATGGTCCCGCCGAGAAGCCCTAAGCCGTCAGTCAACATGCCGGTGATGGTGCCGGTGCGGTAAGCTATCTTTAAAGAGTCGGAAAAACTCCTGCGCGCGGCTGATGCCACGCGAACATTGCCTTCAACTGCCATGCGCATGCCGAACTGCCCTACGATAAGCGAAAAAACAGAACCTATGATAAAAGCCGCCGCGCGGCCGATGCCGACTATAAAACGCACTCTGTCAGGGCTTAAGCCCTGGAAGCGCTGCATAGCTTCTTCTGTAGGAGGTATTATATAGACCGAGAAGAACAAAACTCCCGTAAGTAGAATGATCAACGGTAGAATAGTCTTTAGCTGGCGGCTTAAATACGTGTCAGCTCCAAGGCGGATAGCGTTCCAGACATCCTGCATCTGTTGCGTGCCCTTATCCTGACGCATGATCTGAGTGCGCAGTAAAAAGGCATACCCTAAACCCATGATAGCAATACCCAAGACGCTCCATATGGAGACCGCCTCAAAAAAAGTAGCATTCGTCATACTCCACATCTAACCCTCCATGGTTTATTAAAAAATTTCCAATATTCTAAAGCTAAAAAAATGCCCTGTCAAGGACATTTAGCTTGCCTTGCTATAGTTCATAGCCTAAATCTAAGTATGGCGCTGGATAAACTAAAATATATAGCTAACGTTTGAATGTCGCAAATAGCCAATACTAAGAAATATAAGCGCAGGCCAGGCCGCTAACTATGTTGACAAAAAGCCACGGCAGCCGAAGCGCGATGATCTTCCTTTCCCTTTTTATCCTGCGCCAATGATTGAAGGTAGGCTATAGTAGAGCCGATACTGGAATCCGCGGGTACGGACAAGACCTCCTTGGCCATCAGCGCTCCGGCTGTGCCCGGGGCATAAGACAAAATTTCCCTGAGCAGCCCTGCTTTGTCTTCGGCTAAATGGGTTAAAATTTCTTGAGCGCAAGCTTCGGGAAGGTTTTTTAATAAACAGGCGGCGGCGTCTGTTCCAAGGCGCGAAACAACATCGGAAAAGTAGACGACTCCTAAAACATCTGCAATTAGAGCGGCTTCTTCCTGCGGCTGATCGCAAAATTCAGAAGCTGCCTGATTGACATCGTATCCGAAATAATCTCGCCACCTTTGCGTATCAACGCTTGGTTTCATGAATGGCGGTATCTCTGGCGTCTCTGTGCGAAGTTACGTTTAAAAGGCCTGGCTTGAGGCTTATGCCCGGAGGAAGATGCAACGAACTGTTCACTTGGAAATTCAGGGTGCCGCGCTATAGGCAGATGCACCCTGATAAGTTTTTCTATATCACTGACCTCCTTGCTCTGGTCAGGCGAGGCAAACGATATCGCGTGCCCTTTATGCCCTGCCCTGCCTGTGCGGCCTATACGATGCACGTAATTTTGCGCGTCTTCAGGGAGGTCGTAATTGATGACGAGTTCAATACCTATGACATCTATGCCTCGGGCGGCGATGTCAGTGGCTACCAAGATCTTATATTTACCTGATTTAAAACCTTCCAGCGCTTCTCTGCGCTGGTTCAAAGAGCGGTCGGAATGCATCTCCACCGCCCTGTAGCCAAGGTCTCTTATGGAACGCGCTATCTTGCCCGCGTTATGTTTGGTGCGCGAAAACAAAAGAATTGAACCGTGATATTGCGGCAGCAGCTTACTTAAAAGCCGCATCTTGGCGTCCCTTTTGACTATAAACAATTCGTGCGTGACATGTTCGGCTGCCGTGCCTGAAGGGGCTATCTCTACGCAAAGAGGCAGCTTCATGTGCTGGGCAGCCATCTGTATGATCTCCTTGGGTATGGTGGCCGAGAAAAGCATGGTCTGCCTGTCTTTAGGCACGTATCGCAAGATCTTCTCTATCTGCGGGGCAAACCCCATGTCCAGCATGCGGTCTGCTTCGTCAAGCACAAGAACGCGCGTGTCATCCAAGATAATATTCCACTGCCGCATGTGGTCTAAGAGCCTGCCCGGCGTGGCAACGACCACGCGAGGATTTTTACGCAGCGCTTGCACCTGGGGCGGCATTGGAGCGCCGCCTATAAGACAAGCTGTCTTCATACCGAACGGCCGGGCGATATGGGCAAAAGCCTCGTCTATCTGGATAGCGAGTTCCCGTGTAGGCGCAAGGACAAGGCCTATGCCTTTTATGGGCACAAGGCGCTGGACCATCGGAATAGCAAAAGCGTGGGTCTTGCCGGTGCCGGTCTGGGCTATACCGATGATGTCTTTGCCTTCAATAGCCAAAGGTATGGTTTTTAGCTGTATCGGCGTCGGGACCTTGAATTTCAGCTGACCGAGGATCTCAAGGATCTTCGGCGCGATACCCAGGCCAAAAAAATCCTTGCTACCCCCAAGACGCTCAGGCGCAACGCTATTATTAATATTGTTTGGTTTTTGCATCATGATACGCCAACTACTTCAAGCCTATGTTCCGGAGGCACACGGCCAAGATGGATATGACAGTAAGTCTCATGATTGTAAATGCTTAGGATGTGTTTGCAGCGCGGGAATTTGCATTTTCTTCCCTTAGACGAAGTCTTTACCTTTTTGATAACCCCTCCTTTGAATAAAACGCCGCAAAGGTTAGTTGTCTTCCTTTACGGCTTAAAGATTTCTAATCTTTTGTAGTGGCTTGATTATAACACATCCTTGTATTTTGTCAAATGGACATTTCCCAACTGTCAAGCCAAATTAGAAATGTCCTGTTCTTACCAAATTAGAAATGTCCTAATTTTGCCTTACGCTTCTTGGCAATTTGAAGCCAATACGCCTTAAGTTCTCCTGGGTGAAAACATAAGCGACGCAAACAGACAAAACTAATAACAGAGTAAGAACCGATCTTCTGATCCTGCTGCCCAGTTTGGACTCTAACCAAACCATATCTCTTATCCTATCTCTGTTTTGCCGGAGACCCGGCCTGGAATTGAACTGATGCTTTCCTTAATCAGTATGCTGATTTATTCCAACCATTGATTCATAAGTTCAAATCTTGAACTTATAAAAGAGATGGGAAATTAACTTTGATTTTCTAATTTATCAATCAGTTCCGTACATGCTGCAAAAGTCGATGAGCTCATGAGAGCAAAAACAGGCGCTAATATTAATACGCAGTCGAAGGAATCGGACTCTTCTTTTCCAAAAATATGCTGACAAAAATATCGCGATCGCCTTAACAATCCCTGAGATTCATCTTTACAGGACAATGTTGAATCATAGTTAAAGAATCTTCTTATAATAAGGATGTCTAAGAGGACTCGAAAATTTACTTTTGTTTCCTCTCCAACAGGATATTCTCTGTAAAATACTGATAGTTCTTCTCCATCCTTTACATAATCTTTCAAAGTGAATCCAAGAATCTCATTAGATTTTTCGTACGATTCTAGGGATTTATAAATAGCGTCTTCAACACCTGTACATATTTTTTGAAAATCATCATGCTCATAATATAATTTGCAGGCAACACTTGCTTCCCAATAATTAATAATATAAAAATCAAGGAGGCGCTTTAACTTTGGCAACTTATTAAAAATCACCGCTATTTCTTTAAATTTTTCATTATGTTCAAAAGTATGAACATCTTCGTTGGTTGTATCAAAAATAAAATTTCCTAGCGCTTCTACCATTAAATCCGTATTTTTTGAATGCTTTTTAATCATTATCCTGTAAAAAAATCGTCTTCAGATCTTATTCAAATACTCAAATATCCGATGATAAAAACGCTCAGCCTGCTTAAAATTATCCGCTGACTATCTCCCTTGCCCATTGATAAACTCGAGTTGTCGCCTTGACCATCTCCCCGGCATCGGCCTTATGGACACTGCGGCATTCATATTGGACCAGATTTTTGCGAGCGATTATCTTGCGTAACTGCCTGGATTTTTCCTGTGCGCCCTCAAGAGGGAGCCCGGCCACCAGATCGCAAACATCCAAATGATCCTGCGATATTGAACGCATACCTTTTTCATGGACGCAAATCGCGTCTGCCGAAGAAATCGCGCATTGAACAGCCAATGTCGCTGCCGCGTTCCAGTTTAACGCATTAAAAGCAACCAGCATCTGCTCATAGTTATCGGATGCTTTTTTCAAATAATCCGCTGCTCTAACCCTGCTCTCTTCTCTGACTTTCATTTCACGAGCTGTCATATCTAAACCTCCAATGGCTCTTTACCATACAAAATTGAATAGGACTTCATCAACGTTGAGATAGGCGGCTTATTTTTTTTAAGCCGCTCTTTAAATTCAGCGGCTGACTTGATATAGGGATCAACTTGAACGCCAAAATACGCCTTAAATCTAGGGGCTATTTCAGAAAGGAAAGCTTCTTCAACCGGCCGAAGATCCACAGCTCTGGGTACCACCACAACAATATCAACATCGCTTCCCTTTTTGGCTGTCTCGGTTTGCATGCTTCCATAAAGGATTAAAGAGGCAATTTTCGGCTTGATCTTAGTCCTTTTAAACTCATCTAAAAGAAAATCCCGGATTTCATTCTTAATGTTACTCTCCGCAACAAACATGGGACGGATAATCTTTTGAACAATGCGATCATCCTCGTTTAAAGTATAAATATGCTGTTTCCCGATAATGTCTAATTTTAAGATGTTGTATTCGTTCAAATTCTTTAATGAGTCATGCGTAGAAGGGGCCGAATAGCCAACGAGCTTAGCAATCTGCCGGCCTGTCGCTTTAAGGCCCCTGCGGGAAGCAAAAACTCGCAGAATCGCAAGCTTGGAGGGAGAATCAACAATTTTTTCAATTCGGAATGTTTTAACCATGACTTAAACCTAACATGTGTAAGGTTAACCTTACATTGAGCATAACATCCTAAAGATGATTGTCAACTATTGATATTTTACGCTGGACAGGAATTATAGTTTGCGCTCTATTTTAGCCCAGGTGTCGCGGAGGGTCACGATACGGTTAAAGACAGGCTTGCCTCCGGCATCCACGCTGTCCACGGAAAAATAACCCATTCTCTCAAACTGGAAGCGGCTGCCTGCGGCTGCATTTTTCAAGCCCGGCTCCAGACGGCAATCAAACAACACTTCAAGAGACTTAGGATTAAGGTTTACTGTGAAATCTACCCCTTTGGCTATATCATTGGGGTCGCGCTTTGTAAACAGCGTGTCGTATAAGCGCGCCTCCGCTGGTATTGAATGCTGAGAAGAAACCCAGTGTATAGTGGCCTTGACCTTGCGGCCGTCAGGCGCATCGCCGCCGCGCGTTTGAGGATCATATGTGCAGTGTATTTCCCTTATCTTGCCCGTTGCCTCATCTTTCACAACGCCAACGCACTTAATAAAATAGGCGTAGCGCAGCCGCACCTCGCGTCCGGGCGCCAGACGTAAAAATTGTTTAGTCTGGTCCTCGCGAAAATCATCTTCTTCAATATAGATCTCACGCGAAAACGGGACCTTGCGC
>JBBTLH010000015.1:0-7207 GCA_038068755.1 Candidatus Omnitrophota bacterium | reverse complement strand
GAGGATTTAAGCGTCCCTTATAAGTCAGGCACCAAGATCAAACTTCTTTCCCAGCTCAATGACTATCTTATAAAGAAGATGGAGGACGGAGAGGATGTCGTCCTTATTATTGACGAGGCGCAGAACCTGACACCGTCAGTGCTTGAAGAGCTGCGCATGCTTTCAAACCTTGAGACAGACACCGAGAAACTCATCCAGATCGTCCTCATGGGCCAGCCCCAGCTCAGGGAAAAGCTTAAAATGAAGGAGCTTGAACAGCTCAAGCAAAGGGTGGCTGTGCATTATCACCTTTATCCCTTGACCAGGGAAGAGATGTTTGGCTATGTGAACCACAGGTTGACCACCGCTTCTGTCAACGGTTCTCTGGCTCATGTCTTTGAGCCGGAGGCGCTTGAGGTAGTTTATGAATTTTCAAAAGGCATACCGCGCCTGATCAATTACGCCTGCGACAACGCGCTTTTAAGCGGCTTTGTCTACGAGAGGAAGATCATTGACAAGGCGCTCATGACTGAAGTCATCAACGAATCACATTTAAAGTTTAAAAAAGAAGAGGAAATCTTAGATACCTATTGCTGTATCCAGTGCAGGCATCATAACAACTGCATGACTAAATGGACACGGGGCCAAAAGGGCGAAGAACAGCTTTGCTGCGAAGCATGCGCTAAATACGTAGCCTGCCACGAAGAACATCTACTCTAAGGAATGAATATGTTGACCCCTTGCCCAAGCGCTTGAAAATTTTCGCCCGGAAACCTTGGACAAAAATTTTCTATCGCAGGCTTCGGGGTTAATTTTGCAAAGAATAAATACCTACAATATACAAAATCAAGGAGAACCCATGGGAAAGTTTACCGAAGCCATCAGAAAAGCCGCTGAAAAAAGGATAGAGAGGGTTGAGAAAAAAGAGGAATTCAAGCCCTACGTCATAAGGACTGTCGCGGATTCAAAAATTGACCCGCATGTTGTAGCGTATTTTGACCCGACGTCTCCTATCTCTGAGCAATACAGGATATTGCGCACAAATCTGCAGGCGTTGGATAAAGCTAACCCGCCCAAGGTCCTTGCCATTACCAGCGCTATCCATGGCGAAGGCAAGACCATAACAGCTATTAATATGTCTATCACCTTTGCCCACGACCTAAATAAAAAATCCATCCTTCTTGTGGACGCGGACCTGCGCAGGGGCACGCTTACCAAAGCTCTCGGCCTTAAAGCAGATAAAGGTTTCGCTGATATTTTAACGGACGGCGCGAATCTGGAAGATTCTTTGCTTAATATCGGCATTGACAACCTCCACATTCTGCCTGCAGGCAACAAGCCTCACAATCCGGCTGAACTCATGGGTTCGGCCAAGATGAGGCAATTTATCTCTGAAGTGAAAAAACAATACGATTACGTCTTTTTTGATTGCCCTCCTGTAATACCTGTAACGGACGCAAGCGTTCTGGCGCATCAGTGCGACGGCGCGCTCATGGTGCTTCAGGCAGGCAGGACTCAAAAAGGCATCATTGTCCACGCGCAGGACAGGTTGAGCTCAGCCAAAGTAAAAGTATTAGGTTACGTCATGACGAACATTGAGTATCACATACCGGAGTATATTTACAGATACCTGTGAGGTAAAAGATGTATAAAAGGACCATATTTCAGAGTTTTCAGCTTGCGTGGGAAGGCATCAGGTTTGTTTTTGTAAACGAGCGCAATATGAAGATACACTGCGTTTTCGCGGTAGTGGCTATCATTTGTTCTTTTGTTTTCAGGATCACCGAGATTGAGTTCATCTTTGTTATCTTTGCTATCGCCCTTGTCATGATCGTTGAAGCGGCTAACACGGCATTTGAGCTTCTTTTGGATTTTGTGCACGGCGACCATTACCATCCGGATGTCAAACTCTTAAAAGATATCTTGGCCGGCGGCGTGCTTATCGCTGCCCTTAACGCCTTTGTAGTCGGCATCGTCATTTTCATACCTAAAATATTTAAAGTGGCTTTATCAATTTGTAAACTGTAGGTTTTAGCCGAGGCCCGGAGGAAACATGAAACTAGTTGATAAGATACGAAAGAGAAAAATAAGGAGCGCTGTTATCGGCTTAGGTTACGTTGGCCTGCCTCTGGCAGTTGAATTAGCCGAAGCCGGAGTTGAAGTAGTGGGTATAGACCTTGATAAATCCAAGGTGGACGCCATCAATAACAAGAAGTCCTACATCCAGGACGTGCCTACGGCTAAGGTAAAAGACCTGGTCTCAAAGGGCATGCTGACCGCGACTAACGTCTATAGCGCGCTTATGAATGTGGACACCATCAATATCTGCGTGCCAACGCCTTTGCGCAAGACTAAAGAGCCTGATATATCTTACATCGTTAAATCAGCCGAGCAGATAGCTCGTTTCCTTAAAAAAGGCCAGCTCATCATATTAGAGAGCACCACGTATCCCGGCACAACGGATGAGGTGCTTTTGCCGATGTTTGAGGCAAAGGGCCTAAAGGTAGGCAAAGACTTTTTTCTCGCGTTTTCCCCTGAGCGCGTTGACCCGGCTAACCCGCAATACAATACAAGGAACATACCTAAAGTCGTTGGCGGCGTCACACCTGCGTGCACTGAGGCGGCAAAAGCGCTCTATGAGCTGGCCATTGATACGGTTTTTCCTGTTTCCTCCACGCGCGTGGCAGAGACAGTCAAGCTTCTTGAAAACACCTTTCGCGCGGTCAACATCGGCTTGGTCAATGAATTGGCGCTTATGTGCGACAAGATGAATATCAACGTCTGGGAGGTCATTGACGCGGCTTCGACCAAGCCATTCGGTTTTATGGCGTTTTATCCCGGGCCCGGATTAGGCGGCCATTGTATCCCCATAGACCCATTTTATTTATCGTGGAAAGCGCGCCTTTTTGGTTTTGAGGCAAGATTTATAGAATTGGCAGGACAGATAAACGGCGCCATGCCCGAGCATGTGGTCAAAAAAATCGGCGACGCCTTAAACGAAAAAGGCAAGAGTGTTAAAGGCGCTAAAGTGCTCATCCTCGGCGTCGCCTACAAGAAGAACGTCAGCGATTTCCGCGAATCACCGGCGTTTGAAGTCATCCACTTCTTGCGCCAAAAAGGCGCGACTGTCTCTTACAGCGACCCCCACGTGCCAAGCATCAAAGAGGGCGAGCTCACTATGAAGAGCATTAAACTCACGCCTGAACTCTTAAAAAAGAGCGATTGCGTTGTCATTATTACAGACCACGCGAAATATGATTATCCCTGGATAGTCCAGCACGCAAACCTCGTTTTGGATACACGCAACGCCATCAAGGCCAAGAGCGCGAAAGTAGTGAAGCTGTAGTCAATATTCTATTGCAATAAGTTAACAAATATGTTAATTTAGTGTTATGAAATTAGAACAATTCATCAAAAAAGTCCAAGATTATCCTGTTATTGACCTTGAGAGCTTGATGGTAGGTTTGAAAAACCCGCAATCCCTCAAAGTCCATATTAGTCGTTGGCAGAAAAGCGGGAAACTCATTCCTTTGAAGAATGGGCTTTATATCCTTGCTAACGCTTATCGAAAAGTTGAGCCGCAGGAATTTTATATTGCTTCGCTTTTGAAAACACCATCTTACGTCACTATGGAAAAAGCGCTTGAGTATCATGATATGATCCCGGAAGCTGTAGCTGTCTATACCTGTGTAACGACTAAGCGGCAGGGCCGCTTTGAGACGCCAATTGGGGTTTTTGACTATCGGCATATCAAAACTTCTTATTTTTGGGGGTATGACTCGGTGACCCTCAACGATCAGACTGCTTTTGTTGCCAGTCCTGAAAAAGCGCTGCTGGACCTGATCTACTTAAAGAATATTAAGGTTTCACAGGGATATTTGGAAGAGCTAAGGCTGCAAAATATAGACGATATCGATCTTAAAAAATTGATGGCTTACGCGCGGCGTTTTGGCAAGCCTGGGATCAAGCGCGCGGCCAAGATCATCAAAAAATTCATTGAGGCTGAAATTGCGCGGGAAAAAAAATTATGAAAGATTATTGCCTTGAGTTAGTCTCTAAAAAAACAGGTTCCGATACCAAGCTAAATATCATGCGTGAGTATCTGCAGGCTTATGTTTTGCGCGTTATGCATGATGACGGTTTTTTCCGACGCGCCGCGTTTTTGGGCGGCACGGCTTTGCGGTTTTTGTATGGCCTGCCGCGCTACTCTGAAGACCTGGACTTTTCATTGTCAAATGGAAAAGGCTATGCCTTTGACGTATCAATGAAGAAGATCAAGCAGGAACTGACGCTGGCTGGCTATGATGTAGGCATTAGCTACAGCGATGATAAAACAGTGCATTCCGCTATGGTCAAGTTTGAAAAACTTATGTTTGAGGCCGGCCTTTCGCCAATGGCGAGCCAGAAATTTTCAATCAAAATTGACGTGGATACGCGGCCTCCGGCAGGGGCTATTTTAAAGACGGATGTTGCCAATAAATATTTTCCCATTACATTTTTATCCTATGATTTGTCTTCGCTTTTTGCGGGTAAGATCCACGCGCTCTTAAGCAGGAAATATACCAAAGGCAGGGATTTTTTTGATCTGGGTTGGTATCTGTCGCGTTGGAAAGACATTGTCCCTAATATGGTTTTGTTGCGCAACGCTCTTATCCAGACGGGTTGGCCCAAAGATTTGCCAACGGAAGGCACCTGGCGTAGTTTTTTGGCAGGTGTTGTCAAAAATACCGATTGGAATAAGGTCAAGGAGGACGCTGGAAGTTTCTTAGAAAATCCAGCAGACTTAAAAGTTTTTACTCAAGAAAATGTGTTGCGGTTAATAGGGGAGGTTTAAATGTCACGATTCTTAGTCACCGGCGGCGCCGGCTTCATAGGCTCAAACATAACAGAGAGGCTTTTGAAAGAAGGCCATTACGTCCGCGTCCTTGACAATTTTTCAAGCGGCAAGGAAACAAACCTTATGTTTACCAGTACCCTGACATCCAAGGTCTTTGAGTTGATAAAAGGTGACATCCGCGATAAAGCCGTTTGCGACAAGGCTACCACAGGCATTGATTACGTCCTGCATCAGGCAGCGCTTCGCTCTGTGCCCAAATCCATGAAAGACCCTGAGAGCTACAATGACGTCAACATCAATGGCACGCTTTTTATGCTCCAGGCCGCTTCAAAAAATAAGGTCAAAAGATTTGTTTTCGCTTCATCCAGTTCTGTTTACGGCGATGTGGATAAGTTCCCCGAAAGAGAGGATGCTCTTCCGGCGTTGATATCGCCTTACGCTTTAAGCAAATTGGCCAACGAATACTATGCCAGGATATTCGCTGAGTTCTTCGGCGTGCCCAGTGTCGCTCTAAGGTATTTCAACGTCTTTGGCCCCAAACAGGCATTAGACGATGAGTACGCTGTAGTCATACCGAAGTTCATCCACTGCATCTTAAATAACGAACAGCCGCCAATATTCGGCACAGGCAAGCAATCAAGAGACTTTACCTATATAGACAATGTGGTAGAGGCAAATGTTTTGGCTGCCACAACGCCTGATATAAAATTTGAGGTATTTAACGTAGCAGCGGGCTGCGACAACACTGTGCTTGAACTCGTGGTCCTCTTAAACAAGATAATCGGCAAGCACATTGAGCCAAAACATTTGCCCATCCGCCCGGGCGATGTGTTCCGCACCTGTGCTGATATCTCCAAGATCAAAAAACTCCTTAACTTTGAGCCGACTGTAAATTTTGAAGAGGGCCTGCGCCTGACAGTGGAATATTTTAAAGGTTTAAGGCAGCCCTGCTAATGAGCAAAATTTACTCTAAACTCAACCAGATCAACACCCAGCGCCTAAGGGAACGCAATATACTCCTTGATAACCAGGGCAAGGTTCCGATTACTGGCCGCGGCACCATGGATCAGTCCGCTGATCAAAAGCGCCAGCAGAAAAATGGTAACGGGATCCTGCTCGGTTCTTTTGCGGTTTTTGCGGTGTTACTTTTAATACTGAACATCAGCGCTTATTCCACCATAAGGAACCTGACATCGGGCGATATCGCAACAGCCCGTAAACTTGCATCAATTGAGGCTATCCTTGAGAAGAATTCACGCAAGCTTGACAGTCTCTCAGAAGAGCTAAAGGCATCAGCCTACAAGGCAAAAATCGCCCACGAACAGATGGCCGAGCTTGAGGAAAAGGCAGACGGCCAGTCATTTGTCATCAATAACTTAGTCAAGGCCAAAGACCAGCTTCTCTCCCGCGTCGCGAAATTGGAACAAACCAATCCATGAATAACACATACGCAGTCATATTAGCAGGCGGGGTAGGGAGCAGGTTCTGGCCGTTGAGCCGACTGTAAATTTTGAAGAGGGCCTTGAAAAAGAGCCGGAAATGTTGAATAATTATATACATATAATTGTATAAAAACATACAATAAATTGTATGGACTATAGAATAGACAAAGACAGGCTATTGGACACATTTTCAGCATGGGATAGTTATCTCAAAAGAAAAGTGCATCTTATTGCCTGCGGTGGTACAGCTCTGACGCTTTTGGGCGTTAAGGACTCCACGAAAGACATAGATTTACCCCGTTAGAGAACGCAGTTCTCTAACGGGGTTTATTGGTGCCCCAGGAAGCAGAGTATGAGTATCTTATCAAGGTTATAAAAGATCTCGGGTATAAGCCTGCCACAGCTTCTGGTTGGGCGAAGGATGGCGGGTTCATTTTTGACTTGTTTAAGGGTAAGAAGATCCACACAACTGATTTACTTGAGTCGCCGCTTCAAGAAGGCAATCATTTATTAGCCAAAGAGTTTAAATCCATATATTTGGGTGTTCTTAACTTTTATGATCTTATCATTAGTAAGTTTTTCAGAGGTAGCGGCGTTGACGTAGAAGATTGCCTTGAGACTGCATCGTATGACGTTTCGGAAGAAAAAGTTAATAAGAATTTTACGCATTTTGTCCAGATCCTAAAAAAACAGGGCCTATATGATGAAAAATGAGAGCTTATTGAAAAAAGTTAGCGCACTGGGATATTCTCTTTTTGAAAAAGAAGAGGGTTCGGATGTTAATCTCACGTTGGCAGAAGTAGTCAAAAGCCGCGATTTGCGGCTTTGGGAGGGTTTTCCTCTTATGTTGGCCAATGCCGCCAAAGCCGATTCCTTTGACTATAAAAAAGCCAAGGCGCATTTGAAAAAACAGGCTCAAAAGAGGTGTTTTGATGAATTATTATCATTA
>JBBTLH010000014.1:0-8829 GCA_038068755.1 Candidatus Omnitrophota bacterium | reverse complement strand
CCCTCGACTTCGCTCGGGATGGTGAGCGAAAAGTCGAACCACTGCGGCTTAGGACTCGCTCGTTTCGCCCGACATTGTGTCGGGCACTTCGCTTGCCCTAATTCCTTGCAGACTTTTGCCAAAAAGTTCCTGATTGTGGGCTTAAAGAACCTTCCATTTTTTTTGCGTTATTCAATAATTTTCGGGATTTTGTTGTTCGTGTTTGCGCAGAACGTCTGGGCGGCATCCGGTAAGCAGCCTATCACAGTGAACGGCGATACTGTTGAATTTAAGTCAGAGGGGCGCGAGGTCATAGCCGAGGGGCACGTAGAGATCTTAAACGAGGATACTACACTGACCTGCGATAAGGTCAGGGTCTTCATTGACCAGAAGCTGGCCATCGCGGAAGGCCATGTGCGTTTTTCCAAAGCCGGCGGTGAAGAACTGTCGGGTGAGATGTTCGTCTTTGATTTTGATTCTCGGACAGGGACCATCATGGGGCCGGAGGTGTGGTTCCCGCCGTATTACGGTAAATCGGAGATCATGGAAAAACTTTCCGATACGGAATTTCTTTTGACAAACGGCGAGATGTCAACCTGCGATCTACCTCATCCCCACTATAATCTTAAATGCGCGCAAGCAAAAATGGAGCCGGGCCGCGTTTTGACAGCCAAAGGTGTCAAGATGTCCATCTTAGGCGTGCCTTTAATGTATGTGCCTACCATCACTCAACGCCTTACTGATAAGAAGCCGCGTTTTATGATCACCCCTGGCAGCAGGAAGGGGTTAGGAACATATTTTCTTGGGTCCTGGCGATATTATTTGAATCAAAATGCCAAGGGCGTGCTTCACCTTGACTGGTATCAGAAGAGGGGATGGGCAGAAGGCGTGGACCTTAATTATGATACTAAGTCTATCGGCCTTGGGAACGTAAGGTATTTCAGGATAGATGAAAAGAATATGAGCAATGATAATCCCGTGCCGGAGCCAGAGCGCAGGATGCAGGAGCGCTCCAGGATAGAAGTAAGGCATAAATGGGATATTACCCCAGCCGACCATTTCGTTTTTGAATATTTTAGGCAGTCTGACCTTAATGTCAGAAAAGATTTCTTCTATCGGGAATACGAAAAGGTCACAAACCCGAGGACCTTTTTACAATTTTCCCACGTTTATCCTAATGCTACCTTAAGCTTCTTAGCCGAGCCAAGGGTAAATAAATTTGATTCTGTCTTGCAACGTATCCCGGAGTTGAAACTTGAGACCGTCAACCAGAAAATAGGCCAAACGCCTTTTTACTATAAGAATACGTCGCAAACGGCCTACCTTTCCAGCGCCACAGCCAATGTAGGCCCGACAAACGATCTATTCCGCACGGATACATCTAATCAGCTATCTTATCTCTTTCGTTTTATGAGCGTGGATTTTAGCCCATTTGTCGGCCACCGCGACACTTACTACAGCCGGGGCCTGACGTCTCAGGAAGATCTCCTTAGGGGCATGTTCTTCGGCGGTATGGACATGAGCACGAAATTTTATAAAATTTATAACGTCCAGACGGATTATTTGGGGTTAGGCATAGATAAATTAAGGCACGTTGTCACGCCCTCCTTACAATATCGTTACCAGCATATGCCTACGGTCAACAGGACCAAGCTCTTGCAACTTGATGGCATTGACTCGCTTGATAAGCAGGATATGGTGACCTTTGGCCTTGATAATAAACTGCAGACCAGGCGGGACGGCGCGGTGGTGGATCTGGCGACTTTGATACTCACCTCGGATTATAATATTGAGCGCTCAAGCACCGCGGGGAACGGTTTCCAGAATCTTAAATATAGACTTGAGTTAAAACCCTATTCCATGTGGGAATTTGATTCACAGGCTGAATATGATACGGTCGGAGATTTTTTCAAGACGGTCACTTCCGATGTCTGGGCTCATACGGGAAAGGCGAGCGCTACTGTTGGTTACCGTTATAAAAGGAATGAAAGCAGCCAGTTGACAACGGGGTTCACTTGTCCCTTGAATCCGTTCTGGAAAGTTAACATTTATGAGCGGTTTGAATTCAGGACCGGCAACCTTGTAGAACAGGAGTATACGCTGGACCGTGACCTGCATTGCTGGACCGTGCAGTTCATCATAAACCAGCGCAAAGCCGAAGGGATAAGTTTTTTTATCGCCTTTAAGCTTAAGGCGTTCCCTGATATCGGTATAAACGCGCAAAAATCTTTTAGTCCTCCCAGGACAAACCAATGAATGACGCAAAAATAATGGAAGATTCTTTAAGCCCACAATCAGGAACTTTTTGGCAAAAGTCTGCAAGGAATTAGGGCAAGCGAAGTGCTCGACACAATGTCGGGCGAAACGAGCGAGTCCTAAGCCGCAGCAGACGGCAAAAAGTTCCGTGGGCAAAGAAGCTGCCATTGGTTTTGCGTAACCTAATAAGTTGAGGCCAATATGAAGATAGCTATAGTCGGGGCCGGATACGTGGGGCTGGTGTCAGGCGCCTGTTTCGCGGAACTTGGACATCAGGTCATATGCGTGGACAATGACAAAGATAAAATAAAGGCGCTAAAGAAATTAAAGATACCGATTTATGAGCCGGGCTTAGAAGAGCTCGTTAAGAGGAATTACCGGCACGGCCGGCTTTCTTTTACGGCCGATATAGCCCGCGCGGTAAAGGATTCTTTGGTTATTTTTATCGCCGTAGGCACGCCGCCAAAAGAAAATGGCGAGGCTGATCTGACGGGCATTGAAGGCGTGGCGCGCTCTATCGCGCGCTCTATGGATTCTTATCGCCTGATCGTTGAAAAATCAACGGTCCCTGTGGAGACGGGCTCGTGGGTCAAACACACTATTGAGATAAACAAGAAGAAGAAGGTCTCTTTTGACGTGGCCTCTAACCCGGAGTTTTTGCGGGAAGGGCAGGCTATCAAGGATTTTATGCAGCCGGACCGCATAGTGGTGGGCGTTGAATCCAGGAAGGCCGAAGAGCTCGTCAGAGAACTTTATGGCGCCCTGGGCGTGCCCCTGATTATCACGGATATCAAGTCCGCGGAATTGATCAAGCATGCTTCTAATTCATTCCTGGCTATGAAGATATCTTTCATCAACGCCGTAGCGTCTGTCTGCGAGCTCGCCGGAGCTGACATAGAACGGGTGGCTGAAGGCATGGGCATGGATAAGAGGATAGGACGTTCTTTCTTGAATGCCGGCATAGGATTCGGCGGGTTCTGCCTGCCTAAAGACCTTGATGCTTTTATCTCTATTTCCGAAAAGCTCGGCTATAATTTTAACCTGTTAAAAGAGGTCAAAAAGATCAACGAATCCAAAAAACAGGATTTTATCAAGAAGATAGAAGATAGCCTCTGGAATATTAAAGAAAAGACCATAGCTGTTCTGGGGCTGGCTTTTAAACCCGATACGGACGATATGCGGTTTGCGCCTTCTATTGATATCATTGAAAAACTCCAGTCGGACGGGGCCTCGATCAGGGCGTTTGATCCGCAAGCAACACAAAAAGCCAAGTCCCTGTTTAGGGGCGTTAAGTTCTGCCGGGATGCCTATGAGGCTGCAAAAGGAAGCGATTGCATGATAATTATTACCGAGTGGAGCGAATTCAAAGAACTTGATCTTAAAAAGCTTAAAAGATTGCTTAAGCAGCCTTTGATCATTGACGGAAGGAATATCTACGATCCTCACAGGCTGCAAGAGCTTGGTTTCAAATATGTGTCCATAGGGAGATAAAACATGAAGACGGCGCTTATTACCGGCGGGGCAGGTTTTATCGGATCGTATTTATGCGACCTGTTCCTTAAAAAAGGTTTCAGGGTGATATGCGTGGATAACCTTATCACCGGGTCAAAAGATAACATCGCGCCTCACGCGCGAGATAAGAATTTTAAGTTTATAAAGCACAATATAACAGCGCCTTTGCGTATCGGGGAAACAGTTGATATGGTTTTGCATTTTGCCTCGCCCGCAAGCCCTGTGGACTACCTGAATTTCCCCATACAGACATTAAAAGTCGGATCATTGGGGACTCACAATTCTTTGGGTTTGGCTAAAGCCAAGGGCGCGAGGTTCCTGCTGGCGTCAACATCCGAAGTTTACGGGGATCCGCTCATACATCCGCAACGTGAGGATTATTGGGGCAATGTCAATCCTGTAGGGCCGCGCGGCGTATATGATGAAGCCAAGAGATTTGCCGAGGCTATTGTCATGGCGTATCACAGGGTCCATAAATTGGATACAAAAATAGTCCGTATCTTTAATACCTACGGCCCCCGGATGAGGATCATGGATGGAAGGGCTATTCCTAATTTTATAGCTCAGGCATTAAGGGATGAGCCGCTGACGATTTACGGAAACGGTTCCCAGACGCGTTCTTTCTGCTATGTGTCTGATCTGGTAGCCGGCCTGTATAAACTCATCCATTCGGATTTGCATGATCCCGTTAATCTGGGCAACCCTATTGAGATGACGCTCAAAGAGCTTGCGATAATGATAAAGAAGATGACCGCGTCCGGGAGTAAAATAGTATACAGGCCGTTGCCCAAGGATGACCCTAAGCAGAGGCAGCCGGATATCACGCAGGCCCGCGAAAAATTGAAGTGGCAGCCCAAGGTGCGGCTTAAAGCCGGATTGGTTCAGACGGTGGAGTGGTTTAGAGAAAAGATAGGGGTCAGGCCTTGAATGTTGAATTTAATCTTCCCGACAAAAGCATTAGAGGATAATTTCAAGTTTCAAGGGCTGACACTGATAGCTACCTTTGAAGGTTGGCTCTACCTGGCGGCGATCATGGATTTGTTTTCTCGGGGAATTGTCGGTCTTGCGATGGATAAAACAATTGAAGATACATTAACGCTTTCGGCATTAAGACAGGCAATCCTGCGGCGTTCACCGCCCAAAGGGTTAATTTGCCATTCCGATAGAGGCAGCCAATATGCCTGCAACGATTTTAAGGCGTTATTGGCCGAACATGAGATTACTGGCAGCATGAGCAAAAAAGGCGACTGTTGGGATAACGCCGTGGCCGAGAGTTTTTTCCATACGCTCAAAGTAGAGTTTATTCACCGGATGAAATTCAGGACACGGGAAGAGGCAAAAAGAAAAATCTTTGAATACGTGGAGATGTATTACAATACTAAACGGGCTCATTCAACGCTTGGTTACTTGAGCCCTTTTGAGTACGAAAAGCTGATGAGCCTATCTTAAAAACCTATCAGCTAAGGAGGAAAAGTCAAAATGACAGGGCAGAAGAAAAGAATATTGTTTATATTTTTATTTGTTTTTTGTATAGCTAAAGTGGCTTGGTGTGATAATCAGTTCAGCAAAGGTCCTGAATCCCCTTTTAAAGTTAGTATATCTATTAATGAGGATTCTTCAAATACAGATTTTTATAAGAAAATAGGTAGATTTTACGTCTATACAAAAGTTAAAAATATCAGCAATAAAGATCAAGAAATTACTGTATGGACTCAATATGGATGGTGTTGGACATCTGACAATTCAGAAATTTCTCCTGGGAAAAAGGCGCTAAAAAATTTTCCAACCCGGGTTATATTAAAACCAAACCAAGAGTATAGCCAACAGATGGAGATGATCTCATCTGCTCATAAGACTTTGCCAATAACTTTTCGATTAGGATTTTCTTCTCATACGCAACTTCCAATACCTGAGCGGATGGATGTCGCAAAAAGTAAAGGGATTACCTGGAGTAATTCAGTTACTTTAGCTCAGTAGAAGTCGAATTGAAGGATACAATGCTTGGCTACTTGAGTCCTTTTGAGTACGGAAAACTGGCATTACAAACTTAACAACCTGTCCACTAAAGAGGGGAAGATCACTTCGAGGTGACCCCTATGCTACTCGCAATTTATCGGAAATTAAGGTAAGGTGTCACCTTTTTTCTTGAGGGGGATATAAAACTCTCACCATTGGTGAGAGAAATAGGTTGGAGAAAGAGGGGATTATGGATGAAAAAACCTTTTGAGGATTCAAAAATAACCATTTACGAAACCGAAGACGGGCAGACAAAGCTTCAGGTAAAAATAGAAGGCGAAACAGTTTGGCTTACGCAAGATCAGATGGCGGAGCTGTTTGACAAAGGGCGTTCAACCATTACTGAACATATACAAAGTGTATTTAAAGAAAACGAGCTTAATGAAAATGCAGTATGTCGGGAATTCCGACGAACTGGATCCGACGGCAAAGAATACGCCGTAAAGCATTATAACCTTGATGTTATTATTTCGGTTGGATATAGAGTGAAGTCGGTTCACGGAACGCAATTTAGAATTTGGGCGACTCAGCGACTTAAAGAGTATATCGTTAAAGGGTTTGCGTTAGATGATGAGCGACTCAAGCAGGGTGGCCAGAAGAGCCGGTATTTTCAAGAGTTATTACAGCGTATTCGTGATATACGCAGTAGTGAACGCAATTTTTACCAGAAAGTTACCGATATTTACGCCATCAGTATTGATTACCGCAAAGATGACGAGTTAACCAAAGAATTTTTTGCGACTGTGCAGAATAAAATGCACTATGCCGTTCATGGCCATACTGCCGCGGAGATAATCGCAAAACGCGCGGATAGCGGGAAACTGTTGATGGGGCTTACCAGTTTTAAGGGTAATTACATTACAGCGCAGGATACCAAGGTTGTTAAAAAGATTGGCGATGGAAAGAAGAATAAATACGTTTGATGGTCATAGACTTCCACATACATTCCAAATATTCATTTGATTGTTTTTTAGAGCCATCAAGGGTGATTGATATCGCAAGGCGAGCCGGCATTGATGGCCTCGCCATAGCTGATCACGGTACTATGGCCGGCGTCGCTGAATTTAAGAGGCTCGCCCCTGATCTATATATCATTCCGGCCCAGGAGATTACTACAAGGCAAGGAGATATCCTTGGGCTTTTTTTGAAATATCAGATTGAGAAAAGAGATGATCTCCAATGGAACTTGCGCGCGATCAGGCTCCAGGACGGCTTGGCTGTTCTGGCCCACCCTTTTAAATGGCCCCATCTTATAAGAGACAAAGGATTCTTGCGTCAATTTGACGCGATAGAAGTATTTAACGCCAGGAATAATATTCCCATGCCGTATTTAGAGAATTTTTTGGCGAGCGAGGCTGTTAGGGCGCTTAACCTTGCTTTTGTGGCCGGCAGCGACTGCCACGAGGGTTTTGAACTGGGCCGCTCCAAGACCATTTTTGAATTTGGGCGCGATGAAGCCAGTGACCAAAAGATAAAAAATGCTATTTTGGAGAAACGCGTTAAGGTGTCAGGCAAGGAGGTTTCCCTGCCGCTTGAGATCATAAGCCATTTTGCAAGGAATTTTAGAAGCTTGAGGTTAAGGTAAGACTACTTACAAAGTCGGTGGCACAATGTTCTTTGAAAAAATTGCTTAGGCTCTGGCTCCAGTCAAAGGAGTGCTTACGCACCGCACAAAATTCGGCTAAAAATACACAACTCGCCCTGGAAAACAACATTATGGAAACGGCTCAAACAGTGTATTTTTGCGTTTAAAACACGCCGCCGAATTTTATGCTCTCCTTTGAAGTCGCCTCGCCCAACCAATTTTTTCTTTTAAGAGACCACCGACAAAGCCGGTGATAATTCACTTAGGATCAGGATGAATATTTTTTCTAAACTTGATATGTTGTATAAACTAGGCTTTGAGGCCAGGCGGCCCAAGATATTCTCTTTTCACGACTGCCTACCCGATGTTTTTTCAAGCTACATTGAACTATTGATATATAAGAGATACAGGATACTGGGTGCTGAGGATCTCTTGGAACGCCTGGATCTCGCAGGCGGGTTTAGGGCCGAAGCGCCAGCTACTCACAAGGAGGCAGTGCTGACTTTTGACGACGGCAGACGAAACTGCTGGACCGTTATTTTTCCTTTGCTTAAAAAATATAAGGTCAAAGCGTCATTTTTTATAATACCGTCGCGCGTTAAGGATAGCGACGAATATTTTCCGAACCTGGAGGATTACTGGAATGGGCGCGTTTCCTGGGAAAATCTTTATATGAGCCATCGCAAACAGCCGTATCTTACGTGGAATGAACTGAAAATAATGAACGCAAGCGGGCTCGTTGACATCTTTTCCCATAGTCTTCGCCACGACGTGGTGAATGTCAGCTCCCGCGTTGTGGATTTTCAGCATCCGGGTGTTTATGAGATGCCAGTATATTTTGACGAGTGGTTCGCAGCCTGCGAGCCACAACTTGACAGCTTTTGGGGCGCGCCTGTCTATGAACGCGCCTGGGCGCCTTTGGTATCAAACTGCTACAAACCGGGCAAAATGGCCGATACCGTTATGAATGAGTTCGTGAAAAAAAATGGCGGTTTTCTGTTTTTTAAAAAAAGGGAGTGGAGGAAAAAGCTTTTTGAATATTTTCAATCGGCCAGAAAGTCATTTCCATCCGGCCACTTCAAGAAGCTGGAAAGCAAGGAAGGCGCGCGCGAATCTGTTTTTGAGTCCAAGAGGCAGATTGAGGCTAAATTAAAAAATGTCTGCTACTTTTTTTCGTTGCCACTTTACCAGGGTGGAAAAGATTGTATGCCCTTCCTGGAAGAAGCAGGATACAAGGCAGTTTTTTCGGGACATAAGCAAACAAGGAATAAGGGGCAGGCCCTGCCGGTTTTGAGCCGAATTCCCAGCTTCTGGATAAAATTCCTGTCTTATTTTTAATAATAGGGAAAACTTAAAAAAAAGCTTGACATAGAGCACTAAATTCAATAGAATTAACGCTTTACGAGTAACGCCCCTGTAGCTCAGCAGGTAGAGCACGTCCTTGGTAAGGACGGGGTCACCGGTTCAATTCCGGTCGGGGG